>NZ_PDKN01000001.1:300000-512627 GCF_004116335.1 Candidatus Marinarcus aquaticus | reverse complement strand
GAATAATGAAAAGAATATAATAAAAATCTTTTTCATAATAAGTACTTTTCATTTATTATAACACAATCTTTTCAGATTCCAATTATAATTAATTAATTATTAATCTAACTGTTTAAGCCTGTTGCCCAGAGAAATAAATTGAAACGTACACCCTATGAATTTTATTTTATTCATTTATCAAAATGCAACTTAGTTGCATTTAATTTTTTATTTGTTACTATTCCATAAATGCAACTCAGTTGCAAAAGGAGACAAAATGAAAAAATCTGTTCTTTTACTATTTAGTTTATTATTTGCAACAGTAAGTTATGCAAAGGTTAATGTTGTTGTAAGTGTCATACCACAGCAAACATTTGTTGAAAAAATTGGGGGTGATAAAGTAAATGTAACAACCATGGTTAAACCAGGAAGTGATCCACACTCATATGAACCAAAACCTTCTCAAATGGTTGCCATCTCTGAAGCAGATATTTATTTTCCTATCAAGATAGAGTTTGAAAATGCTTGGTTAAATAAATTTAAAGAGCAAAATAAAAAAATGAAGTTTATCGAGATGACAAAAGGTATTAAATTTATAAAGATGCCTGATCATGGAAAGATGTTTACTGAACATGAGGACCATGATCAACATGGAGTTCATAGCGAAGAGGAATTGCCTTTTGAATGGGCTGGTGTTTTTGAGCTTAAAAAAGGGGAATACACTTGGAGCTTTGATAAAGTTGATGGAAAATATGCCGATCCTAAAATGAGATTTTTAATGATGGAAGTTCATGAAGATAATCATGGACACGGTCATCATCATGGAGATGAAGGTGATGTAATAGAAGAACATGAGGATGAAGCAAAAAAGATTTTTGAATCAAAAACAACTATTGCAAAACATGGTGATACCCTAAGTAAAAATGAAACAACTTATGAATTACACTTTGATCAAAATAAAGATCAAACTCTATTTAAAGTATCTATAAAAGAGGATGGAGAATATATATTCTTTACACAACACTTGCCTTTTGAGTTTGAAGGGAAAGAGCACTTCTTTAAAGACTTGGCTAGAAATGATGTAGAACCAGTTGCACAACACCCTGAAGCAAATGAACATGGACATGAACATCATCACCATCATGGTGAAAACGATCCACATAGCTGGGTAAGTCCTTCAAATGTAAAAATTATGGCAAAAAACATCTATGATGCTTTAGTCAGTATTGATTCAAAAAACAGCTCATATTATAAAAGAAACTATGAAAATTTCTTAGATGAGATAAATGCTACGAATAGCAAAATTAAAAATCTCTTGATGAATATTGAAACAGGATCAAAATTTTTAGTCTTTCACCCATCATGGGGATATTTTGCAAAAGAGTATGGTCTCGTTCAAGTAGCTATTGAAGTTGAGGGGAAAGAACCAAAACCAAAGATGTTAAGTAAAATTATAGATTATGCTAAAGAAGAGAATATAAAAGCAGTATTTACGCAACTTGAGTTTTCAGATAAAAGCTCTAGAGCTATTGCAAGCGAACTCAATGTAAAAGTTATAAAAGAGACACCTTTAGCTGCAGATTGGTCAAATAATTTGATAAAAATGGCTGATGCAATTGCAAACAACAACTGACACTATTATAACAGTAGAAAACCTTTGCTTTTCCTATGAAAAGCAAAAGGTTTTAACCGATATTAACTTCTCTGTACAAGAGAAAGATTTTATTACCATTATAGGACCAAATGGCGGAGGTAAATCGACTCTATTAAAACTTCTTTTGGGAATAAACCCTTTACAAAAAGGGAACATCACTATATTCGGCAAAGAGTATATAACACAAACATCACAAATTGGATATGTTCCTCAAAATACAAACATCAATATTAACTTTCCTATAAATGTATTAGAGGTCGTAATGATGGGACAAAACTCACTTAGTCAAAGACTATTTGGATATAAAAAAGAGGAAAAAAAGAAAGCTCTTGAAACTCTAAAAAAAGTAAATATGGCTGATTTTGCTTCTAAAACCATTGCTGACCTTTCAGGCGGTCAGAGACAAAGAGTATTTATAGCACGTGCACTTTTCTCAAATCCAAAAATACTTATGCTTGACGAACCTACTGCAAGCATTGATGTCAAAGGTTGTGAACAGATATACAACACTTTAAAAGAGCTCAGTGAACATATAACTGTGCTCGTAGTAAGTCATGATATTTCAGTGATATTGCAATATGCCACAAGGGCATTTTATATCAATAAAACTATAGTAGCGCATGACCTTAGTAAAATAAAAAGAAAATTCGAAGATACAAATTCTCATATTTGTGAAGTTGAATTATTAGAAAAGTTAGGAGACTGTAGATGTTAGAATCATTCTTTAATACACTCTCTTATACATTTATGCAACATGCATTGATATCAATTATATTAGTAAGTATCATTACTGGGATTATAGGTAGTTTGGTTGTAATTAATAAAATGGTATTTTTATCTGGTGGAATTGCCCATAGTGCTTACGGGGGGATTGGCTTGGCAATTTATCTGGGTCTTCCCATGCTTCTTTCTACTTCTCTTTTTTGTATATTTATAACCATTATTATTGCGTTGGCAAGTTATAAGCAAAGAGAACATTTGGATATTCTTATTGGTATCATGTGGGCAACAGGTATGTCTTTTGGTATTATTCTAGTAGATCTTACTCCTGGTTATCAATCAGATCTCATGAGCTATCTCTTTGGTTCGCTGTTAGCCGTAACGGAAAATGACCTTATCTATATGAGTATACTTCTAGCTGTTATTATAAGCATCATATCTGTTTTTTACAGAGATATATTAGCAGTATCCTATGATACAGAGTATGCCGCTTTAAGAGGTATAAAAACAAAGTTTTTTTATACACTTATATTGGTATTATCCAGTTTAACTATAGTAGTTGCAATAAAAGTTGTCGGGCTTATTTTAGTTATAGCACTCTTAACAATTCCTATATATATTGCAAGTTTTTTTTCAAAAAGTTTATCTGCTATGATGGTAAACGCCACACTGCTATCAATACTCTTTTCCCTTATTGGATTAACAATATCTTATAACTTTGATTTGAGTTCAGGTCCCTCTATTATTATGATAAGTTCATTGTGTGCACTTATTGTATTTACACTAAAACATAAAAAATATAAATAAGAAAGAAAAATGATAAAAATTGATTTTAAAAAATTAAATGGTTTGGTTCCTGTAATTACACAAGAGTTTGGAACCAACGAAATATTAATGCTAGGATACATGAACCAAGAAGCATTAGAGTTAACAGTTAATACAAAAATTGTGCACTATTTTTCAAGAAGTAAAAATAGAATTTGGAAAAAGGGTGAAACCAGTGGTCACATTCAAAAACTTATTGATTTAAGAGTAGATTGTGATGAAGACACTATTTTAGTTATTGTAGAACAAGTTGGAAATTCTGCTTGTCATACAGGTTCAAAATCTTGTTTTTTTCGCTCATATCTTAACAAAAAAGATAGGATAAATATTGTTGAATCAAAGGTTGCCAATCTTCCAACTCGATATGGTAGATTTAATGTCAAAGCCTATAAAGATGGTTGTCAAGAACATTTAGCCATCATGAGCAAAGATTTTGACTGCATTGAAACACCTTTAGTGAGAATCCACAGCGAATGTCTTACGGGTGATAGTATTGGCAGTTTAAAGTGTGATTGCAATAATCAACTTGATTTAGCGTTAGAACTCATTGCAAAAGAAGGTGGTTTGGTTATTTATCACAGACAAGAAGGACGTAATATTGGTTTGGTCAATAAAATCAATGCCTATAACCTTCAAGACCAAGGGTTTAACACCGTTGAAGCCAATTTAAAACTGGGTTTTCAAGAGGATGAACGAGATTATAGAGTGGTTGAATATATCCTCAAGGATTTAGGAGTAAAACAAATTAAGCTTATTACCAATAACCCAAAGAAAATAGACTTTGTTGAGCAAAGTGGCATCAAGATTATTGAGCGAATTCCCGCCATTACAAAAATCAACCAACACAATAAAAATTATTTACAGACAAAAAAAGAGCATTTTGGACATCTACTTTAAAAGGATTAGCATGTTAAAAGACAAAGATATCGAAAATTTAAAAAATCAATTACTTGATAAGAAAACAAAACTTTTAGAAGAAACCCGTACCAGTCAAGATATTATAAAAGGATTATTAAGTGAGACAAGTTATGACGAAATGGACTATGCAGAAATTTCTACAGACAGTCATAATTTAAGATTGTTAAGAGAAAAACAACTTCAAGAACTAACTGAGATAGATATAGCCCTTAAGAAAATAGAAGATAAAACCTATGGCATATGTGAAATGTGTGATGAACAAATTGGAATTAAACGATTAAAAATCAAACCTCACGCTAAGTTTTGTATTCATTGTAGACCTCTGTATGAAAAAAGTATAAAAAAAGAATTATCCGTTTTCTTTCCCCAAAAAAAATAAGAGAAAATGTCTGAAAGATTTATATGATAGTGATAACGAAGAGATTTGAACTTTCGACCCAACACTGCTAGTAAATCAAAGTACCTATGTATAAAAAAATGCTAACAGTTTTTATGCCCTACGAATTGCCTATTGTTTCATAGTAACTCATTTTTTATTGACAATCGTTATATATTTTAATATACTACGATGTTTATTTACTTACCTATTTGCACTTTTTCACAATTAAAGATAAGTAAAGGACACATATGAAAGAAAATCCGACCATTGTCAATTTAAGACATGAACCCCTAGAACAAATTCAGAGTTTTGGGAATTGTGATATTACTCAAAAATTTGACCCCAATGGAGTAAAACCTGTGATGGTTGATTTCATTTATCCTCCAGTACCATTTCCTCCAAAAACTATTTTTAAAGAATTTGGTGAAGAAAACATTATAAAAATGGTGAAGTACCATCATGGACTTTTGAAAAAAAGTGCCATCAAAGATCTCTTCAGTCAAGATGAAAAAATGTTTGAAATGGTCACACAAAGAACAGCAGAATTTTTTATGGAAGCCTTAGGAGGAGGAGAGAGATACTCTTCAAAACATGGACACCCTCACCTTCGTTCACGTCATTTTCCTTTCACCATTGATGAACATGCTCGTGATATTTGGTTGATGTTTTATAAAAAAACACTCAAAGATATTGACTTTCCAAGAGAACATATCCAAGCTTTTTGGGAATGGATTGAAGCCATGTCACTTCGTATGATTAACAGACGTACCATGATGGAAACCCCAAAACGATACCCTTTTTCTGAGATTGAACATGAATTTAATTTAGGAGAGCCTCATGAAAAGTAGATTTCTGTTTCTTTTTTTTGTTGTATGCAGTTTGACTCTTCAACTCTTTGCTCGAACCATCACAGATATGAGTCAAACCAATGTAGAAGTACCTCAAAACATAGAGCGTGTTTTTGGTTCAGCTCCACCCACGACATTTTTAGTGGCTTTGTACAATCCAAAACTGCTTGCAGGACTTAACTTTCCTGCTTACAATCAAAACAATTATGGTAGTGAAAAATATTTGGGAGAACATTTTATGAATCTTCCTATCCTGGGTGGATGGCATGGAAATCAAAAAGGTGCAAGTATTGAGAAGCTTTTAAGTGTCAATGCACAAATTATTTTGGCATGGCAGAATGATTTTCTACTCAAACAAGTCCAAAGTAGTCTTCAAAAAGTCAACATCCCTATAGTAATGATTGAAGCTGATGTGCTTGAAAAAACACCTCAAACTTTTCGTTTTTTGGGAAAACTATTTAATATGACACAAAGAGGAGAGGCACTGGCATCATATGCAGAGAAAACATTACATGAGATAGCCCAAATGACTCACAAAATTCCAAAAGAGCAGCAAGTGAGTTTTTATTATGCACAAGGAGCTAACGGTCTACAAAGTGACTGCAGTAACTCATTTCATACCACACAATTTCGATACATCAATGCAAATAATATCTATGAGTGCACTCAAAAAAATATCATGGGAATGGAGAGTTTGAACTTTGAGAGCATCTTTAAAGCCAATCCAGATTTTATCATCGTACAGTCAGCAAAATTTTACAAAGATATTTTTCTCAATGCTCAGTGGAAGATGCTTGATGCAGTCAAAAATAAAAGAGTCTATTTAGTGCCTAAAACACCTTTTAACTGGATAGACAGACCTCCTTCATTCATGAGACTTTTAGGAATTCATTGGTTAAGTTCTGTGATGTATCCACAATATTATACAAAAGATATCAAGCAAGAGATTCAAAAGTTTTACGAACTCTTTTTTCACATTAAACTCACACATGATGAGTTAACAGAGATAACTAAAGGGGCTTTTTAGTCTCAAAGAGGAGATGATGTCTCCTCTTTGAATCATGCCACATGCCAGACCAACAGACCAATTGTTGAAAAAGTCTCTCGTATGATTTTGTCCTCTTTTACATAAGGTTGTAAAAGCTCCTTGACTTTCATACGAGTCACTTCTATATCTTTCATTTTTAAATGTTCTAATACATCATCTGTCATCTCATCAACGGTTCCTTCTTGTAACCAATTGTGTTCAAAAAAATCTTCATGAACCTGATATCCTAAAGACTCTAAATACTCTTTGGTATCAAAGAATTTACTTTTATACTTATTTTCAACTCCCAATAATGCAAGGATATCATCCATTAAAGGAGAATGTCTTGGAGCAGAAAAAGAGACATAAATGCAAGTTTTTTTTGACAAATCCATCATGGTATGTAAATCCTCGAAACTTCCAATAGCTGGTGTCATAGCACTTAATACAATATCATACTGCTGTTGTGCATCAAAAAGTTTAAAATCACTTTGCAACAACTCAATATTTTCAACACCATCGTGTGCAATATACTCTTTAAATCGTTGCAACATTCCAGAAGAGAGATCCACACCTGTAATATGTTGAGCCTCTTTTGATATAATAGAGCTGTACAAACCGGTACCACACCCAATATCTAAAATACTTTTTTGGTGAAAATCAACACCAAACTCTCTTACTTTATTAATCACTTTAGTGGGGGTTACTAATCCATAAGCATCCAGTGGGCTTGGGTAATTCTTAGATTTAAAATCCCAAAACGTTTCCATTATTATCCTTTAGTAATTGTTTTATTTGTTTATTGTTCAATTTGACATTTAAAAAGAGTTGATAAAATGCATCAACATCCTTCTCAATCTTATTTGGATACAAGTCAGTATACAAAAGACTGCTTAACCATTGAGCTCCCAATATTTTCATAAAAGAAGGAGGTCTGTCAAACCAACTAAATGGTGTACTTGGTATCAAGTAGACTGCTTTATTCTTAACTGCTTTAATATCTCTAAAACGTTGTGACTTATAAATATTTTCATAAAAACTGCGTTCTTGTGTAATAATAACATCTGGGTCGTATAACATCAACTGTTCGGCAGTGATACGTTCACGTCCATAACCAATTTTATTACTGCATCTGTGAGGATTGTACGCTCCAACATATTCAATTAAATCTGCATGAATCGAGGCATGACACTCTGTTAACAAACCATCTACACCCTCTGCATAATAGACCACTTTTTTTACTTGAACCTTCTCTTTCACACTCTGTACTTTTTGCAAAGCTTTGCGTACATAGTTTGAAAGACGCTCTCCTCGTTTTTGCATTCTTAATACTTCACCTACTTCTTTATAAAGATGAACATAATCATCAATAGTGGCAATATTCACACCATACGTTTTAAAACCCAATCCTTTAAGTTTGTCATCTACAGGCTTATATCCATTATTGTAGTTCCAAGTGAGCACCAAATTAGGTTGTACTTTTAATAAAGTTTCAAAATTTGGGGTATTTCCTTGCCCAAACCAACCTCCAATTACAGGTAATTGTGCTATACTACTGTCAATAAAAGTCAATTCACGTTGCTTGAATTGATAATTTATTCCTGCAATTACCTTAGGATTGAATGAGTACAAAAAATAGGTTGCTGGAGGTGAAGCTCCAAAAACAGTAAAGTTTTCTTTAGCGAAAACAGTACCAACAATCATCAGAAAAAATAAAATTTTCTTCATTAATACTCCTTTTTTTAGTCTTTTTGGTCAAACTGTATATTTTTTATACAATATTTTTGTAAATAACTGTTGACTTTTTATTCGTTATATATTACAATATACAACGAAAAATTGCAAGTAGGTAGAAAATGAATATAGGTTTAATGCTTTTATATGAGAACTGGGGTAACAATTACTCAACAGCTTTTCAAAATCAACACGATCTGATTATGCACGCTGAAAAATTGAATTTTGATGATGTTTGGATTACTGAACATCACTTTAATAAATTCAGTCTAAGCTCTTCCATCCTGACTCTCATGGCATATATCATTGCGTCCACAAAAAAAATAAATGTAGGAACAGCTTCCATACTGACTCCCATTTACAATCCAATTATTGTTGCTGAGGCGATTGCGACTCTGAATATTCTTAGCAATAATCGTTTCTATTTTGGTGTCGCAAAAGGTGGTCCCTTTAAAAAACAAAACGAACATTTTGATTTTGAAGATGCGCGTAAATCCATGTTACATAATCTTGACCAAATATTTTCTCACTTAAAAGAATCAAGCGATGTTTATCCAAAACCTATTGGCAATATTCCGACGTTTATAGCTTCTAAAGATGAAAGCAGTATCCGTTATGCAGCTCAAAGAGATATTGGGCTCATGGCGGCACATCTGTGGCCAATGGCACTCATAAAAAACATGTTAACACAATATGAAGAATTCCATCCTCATCATGCTTCAGCTAAGATGATGTGTTCACGTGGTTTTTATATGGCTCAAAGCAATGAAGAAGCTATAAATGAAGCACTGCCCGCCTTAAAACGATTCAGAGAGCAAATGGAATCTCAAGGCATCAGCAACCCGATATTTTATGATGAAAACCATTGGATTGAAAATGGTATCATTGGTGATAAACAAACCTGCGTAGAAAAAATAAATGAGTTAAAAGCTTTGGGTGTTACCCACTTAGCTTTAAAACCGATTTCAAATGAAGTTGAAAAAAACAAAGCATCATTGGAGCTATTTTCACAAGAAGTTTTGGTGAATTGTTAATATGAAGTCGATTTTAGTGCTATTTTTTCTTTTAATCATACTGGCTGTGTGTTCACTCTCATTGGGACAATACGAAATACAAACCATGCAAATTGTACAGTTTTTTCTGTTTAAATTAGGGCTAGCTGACGTTGAAAATGCGCAACTGCTCCAAAACATTCTCATAGAGATTCGCTTTCCAAGAGTCATTGCCTCTATTTTGATTGGGGCATCATTGGCCATTTCAGGGGTAGCTTTTCAATCCATGTTTAAAAACCCTTTGGTCTCTCCTGGTATTTTGGGAGTGCTTTCAGGTGCTTCCTTTGGAGCAGCTTTAGGAATGATATTTTTTAAAGATTTTTTACTCATACAAGCCTCCTCTTTTGTTTTTGGAATTTTAGCAGTATTCATAGCTTTGTTTATCTCTTTTTTCAACAAACAAAACCAACTCATACTGCTTATTTTAGGAGGGGTTGTAAGCTCTGCATTTTTTAGCTCCATGCTCTCCATTACAAAATACATGGCAGACCCATATGATGAACTGCCTGCTATAGTATATTGGCTCATGGGAAGTTTGGCTTTGATTGATAAAGAGACCATTTATCTGGTGACTGTTCCTATTTTATTGGGAATATTCTTGATGATATTTCTTTCTAAGTATCTCAATATTTTAAGTTTAGGAGACGAAGAAGCAAAGAGTTTAGGGATTAATGTCAAGTTGACACGCTTTATCATCATCTTAATTGCCACATTTATCAGTGCATTTACAGTCGTACTTGCAGGAATGATTGGGTGGGTAGGATTGGTGATTCCACATATTGCTCGATTACTTTTTGGTTCCAACAATATCTTAATCGTACCGATTTCTGCACTCTTGGGTGGTATTTATTTATTGATCATTGACAATGTATCTCGTACGCTTTTCAGCGTAGAAATACCCATTGGAATCTTAACTTCTCTTATTGGGATTCCATTCTTTGCGTATGCACTGAAAAATGTAAAAAAAGGTTGGGGATAATGTTTAAAGTTGAGAATCTAAAGTTTTCTTATGGAAAAAAAGAGATATTAAAAGGAATTGATTTTGAAATCAACTCTTCAGATGTGATTTCAATATTGGGACCAAATGGATGTGGGAAAACCACACTATTAAAACTTTTGCTGGGCTTTTTAAAACCCTCACAAGGTGAAGTCTATTTTGAAAACCAACCTATACGAAAAATCAAATCCAAACACTTTTTTCAACGTGTTGCATATATTCCACAAATACACGACGGTTCCTTTGGATATTTAGTCAAAGATGTTGTTCTCATGGGAAGAATGCCATATAAATCGCTCTTTACTAATTTCAATAAGCAAGATAAACAAATTGCACAAGAGGCGCTTGAATTGTTGGGCATTGGGCATTTAAAAGATGAAATCTATACCACGTTAAGTGGTGGTCAACGACAACTTATTTTAATCGCTCGAGCCATCACGCAACAAGCCGATATTTTTATCATGGATGAACCCGTAAATGGTTTGGATTTTGGCAACCAGTACAAACTGCTTAATCAAATCAAAGCTTTGTCCAAACAAAATATTACATTTATAAAAACCAGTCACTACCCAGATCATGTCTTTTTTGTATCAAATGAGGCCATCTTTTTAAACAAAGGAAAGATACTTGAAAAAGGTGACCCCAATACCATTATAAGAGAGGAGAATATTGAAAAAGTCTATCAACTCGAATCAAAAATCGAGTGTTTGCATGACAGAAAAATTTGCGTCGCTGTATAAAAACTTTTTTTTGCCATGCGTTATATAAAAAAATATATAAAGAAAAATTAAAGGAGAGTAAATGAAATTAAAACTATCACTAATAGTGACTCAAGTCTGTATTAGTGCAACTTTTGCACAAGATGTACACATAGAAGAGATTGACATCAGTGAAAACCAACTGATCAATGTAAACAGATTAAGTGATGAGAAAAAGACCATCACACTTAAAGAGGAAGCCGTAAAACCTCTCTCGATGAATGATGCACTTAAAAAAGAGTTTTATGTTGATTTTAAAAAATCAAGTGAGTATGAATCTGAACCCTATATTCGTGGTCGAGGAAACAAAGGTGTACCTGTGTTTATTGAAGGGATGCGTTTGAATGCTGGACATGATGACTCTACAAACTTGTTTGGTCTGACAGATATTGCAGATATAGAAGTCTACAGAGGAGCTAATGGTGCCAAGCTTGGTATGGGTGCCATGAGTGGTGCTGTGGTTGTAAAGTTTAAAGAACCTACTTTCAGTGATAAAAAAGAACTCGAACTCTCAGGGTTTTTAAATGGGAAACAATCATTTCTATCAAAAGATGGTTATACCACTACCATGGGTGCCTCTTTATACAATGACACCTTTAACTTTTCAGTGAGTGGTGGTATAAATGATTACGCTAACTATGAAGATGGAAATGGGGATGAAGTTCTTCATTCACTCTATGATACCAATAACTTCAATGCCTCAATGTCCGTAAAGACTTCTGAAGACAGTTATGTGTATGCACGTTATATGAGAGATAAAGCAGATTCTCAAGACCCTTATACAAGAGCTTATAATGCAGCTTCTGATTTGTGGACCTATACCAGTCGTCCTAATGATGAAGGAAAAAGCTACTTCTTGGGCTTTAAAAAAGAGCAATTTGCAGGCTTAATCAATATTGACATTCAATACTTTAAAAATCAAATGCATTATGACTACTTTATTGAACGAGAAGATGCCATTAAGGATCAACAACAACTCTTCAGAGACAGCGATACACATGGGGTTAAACTCTCTGCCCAAAAAGCCTTAGACCATCATCTGTTAGGATTTTCAGCCAGCTACTCAGATATGTATATTTCCAACGGTGTCAGACGATTTCAAGCTGGAAGCTGGACACCTTGGCAAAGTGCTTTTGGTATCACAGAAGGTGAAATAAAATCACAAATGCTCTCTTTATCAGATGACATACAATTGGACAAACTCTTTGTTAATGTCGCTGCAGGATATGAACGAGTCAAAAGAGATGTCACGTCAAATATCAACAGTTCTAAATTCATTGCAGATGGACGAGTGCCTGCTGCACTTTTAGGTGAGATTGTACGAGAAAATACCAATGAAAAAGATGACCTTCTGTCATTGAGTGCAACGATTGGATATGAAGTATCCCCTGCTTTTACTCCCTACTTGAAAATATCAAATGCCACTCGAACACCCTATTTTAATGAACAGTATGGAAACAATCCCAACATGGGAACACAAGTCCCTAACCAAGATTTAGACAATGAAGAGGTTTATGGTGCAGACATAGGTGCAGATGGTCAAATGGGGAAATTCTACTATACCACTGCAGCATACTATCAAAAATATAAAGACTATATTGAATTGGTCAATACAGGTTATGTGACCAATAGTACAAACTTACCGATTAAACAATTTATTAATTTAGATGAAGCAGTTATTTATGGTGCTGAGTTAATGATGGGATTTGAAGTATTTGAGAATATCTTTGCGGAAGCAGCCTATACCTATACACGAGGGAAAAATAAAGAGCACAATGAACCATTGGCATATATCACTCCTCAAAAGCTCACATTATCTCTGGCTCAACGTCAAAAAATAGGTCTGAGTTGGGAAATTAAACAAGAATTGGTTGATAATCAAAATAAAGTCTCTTCCGTCAATGGAGAGGTTGAAACTTCGGGTTATGGGCTGACCGATTTTTCACTCAGTTATGCGTTTGGCAAAGTAGGTCTTTTTAAAGAAGCTACGCTGGCATTTGAACTGAACAATATCTTTGACAAACGTTACAGAGAGCACTTAAGCAAAGTCTCTTCAACCAGTTATTATCTGCCAAATGAAGTAGGAATTAATGGTGCGATTGCACTTCATGTATCATTTTAAATTTATCAAAAAAAGGAGAAACGTATGAAAAAAACAATATTTTGTTCTATCTGTTTGGCCTCGTTGTTATATGCAAACGAGAGTGAACAATTCAGACTGGGAGAGATCGATATCAGTGATAATATTGAGCTTCAAAATAGTGTAGAGCTTTACAGTGAAGACTTTGAGCTTCACTCACATGAGGATATCTCTGAAAGTTTAGAGAGTGCTTCAGGAGTATTTTTATCAAATCTTGGGGGACGAAATGAATCCACTATCTCCATTCGTGGTTTTGATTCCAGACGAGTGAGTGTCTACATGGATGGAATTCCTATTTCTGTACCGTATGATGGAAACTTTGATTACTCTCGGTTTTTAACAGCAGATTTATCAAAAATCAGCATTGAAAAAGGATTTTCATCTGTGACTTATGGTGCCAATACCATGGCAGGAGTGATCAACTTAGTCTCAAAACGTCCAACAAAAGAGTTTGAAGGAGACATCAGCATGGGAATCACCTATGATGATGATTGGAGCCGAAGTGCCCACACTACATCAGTGAATTTAGGAACCAAACAAAAAGACTTCTACTTACAACTCTCTGGAAGTATAAGAGACCGTCACCACTTTAATGTCTCCAAAGATTTTGACACAACTTCACAACAAGACAATGACCAACGTGAGAATTCAAGTTCAAGTGACGTCAAAGGAAGCATCAAGTTAGGAATTACACCTACAGATAACAGTGAATATGCGCTTGTTTATTCAAAACAACACGGAAAAAAAGAGCAACCACACGTGAGCGATTTAAAATACAGTCGAGACAAATATTGGGATTGGCCATATTGGGACAGAGAGAGTATCTACTTTCTTTCAAATCATCAGTTTGACAACAGTTATTTAAAAACGCGTTTGTATAAAGATTGGTATAAGAACGCTCTACAAAGTTATGATGATGCGACTTATTCTACCCAGACGCGAAATTCATCATTTGACAGTAACTATGATGATTACAGTGTCGGTGGTTCTGTTGAATTTGGAACCAAGTTTGTCTCTAATGAAATCAAAACGTCTGTAACATATAAAAAAGATGTTCACAGAGCGTATGATGATGGTGCCATTGATGAAGAATATGATGATGAAACTTTCTCTGTTGCACTTGAAGATATATACAGTATCAGTGATAGTCTGAATCTTGTTGCTGGAATAAGTTATGACCGTTTGAAACCTAAAAAGTTGTGGGATTCAAATACGGCACCAGTTGATATGGGGAGCAGTGAATCAAGCTTGAACCCACAAGTTGGACTCTTTTATGATATTGATAAAAAACAAAAAACAAGCTTCACAGTAGCTCGTAAAACACACTTACCAACCATGAAAGAGCGATATTCAAGACGACTGGGAAGAGCACTTCCAAACTCTGATTTAGAAGCAGAGAAAGCGACACACTATGAGCTTTCTTATGCCAATCGACTGACACCTAACTTTCACTTTAAAACCAATCTTTTTTTAATCGAAGTGGATGATGCAATTGAGAGTGTCAATGTTGGAACACTGGAGCAAAATCAAAATGTAGGTGATTTCAGACACACTGGGGTTGAACTTGAAGTAAGTTACTACTTAGAGCAAGCAGAGTTTGGAGGTAACTACACCTACATGAAAATCAAAAACAAACAAGACTCAGATTTCAAACGTATGGGGATTCCAAAACACTCTGCATTTGCATATTTCAAATATAACATCATGGATAATTTAGCTTACTATGCCAATGCAACGTATCAAACTGGACAATACTCACAAAATAATGATGTCTACTACAAAACTGAAGCATTTACTCGCGTAGATACTAAACTGATGTTTGACTATAAAGATATCTCTTTTGAAGCGGGTGTAAAAAACCTATTTGACAAAGATTATGAATTTGATGCAGGTTTTCCAGAACCAGGTCGAGAGTTCTTTGCCAATTTAAAATACTCATTCTAAAGGAGAGGTATGACCTACGGACTGCTGTTACTATTTGAACATCAAGAAAATCTCCAATCCACTTTGAACAAACAAATCAACCTTATCAAACTCTTTGATAAGGTGATTGAAAGAGTTTGGGTCACAGAGCATCACTATCATCCTATGAGAGTCAACTCTGCGCCATTGATGATACTTAACCATTTAATACAACATACTCAAAAAGAGTTGGGTGTTGCTACTTTACTCTTGGGGTTTTATGATCCTGTTTACACAGCAGAAAACATATCGATGTTGAGTCATCTTGCACAAAGAAAGATTCATATAGGTGTAGCAAAGGGAGGGAGAAGTGAAGTTAAAAATTCACATTTAAACCTCACAGAACAGAGTGCTCGACACTTCATGTTACAAAATTTAAATACCATCCAACCCATATTACGAAATGAAAAGGTACATTATCAAACCAAGGCTTTCACACTTTCACCTCAAGTCAACCATCCCATAGAGTTCTCCGTAGCTTCTTTAAATGATGATGTAATACAGTATGCCGCTTTACATGATTTGCCTTTAATGGCTGGACATAAATGGAGTTTGGATGAAATTCAACAGATGATTTTAACCTATAAGCTCTTTCATCTACACAATAAAAAACCAAAAATTATATTAGCACGCATATTTTGTCCTACCCATGATAAACAAACAGTGATACAAAGTATCAAAGAACAAACTGACAAAAACCGAGCCTTGGTTGCTCAGTTTAATCCTAACCATGAGCCAAAGCAACTCAATGAAGTCATTTTTGAAGAGAGTTTGATTGGAAGCATTGATGAAATTCACAGCAAAATAAATCACTTAAAATCTCTGGGCGTAGAGCATATTATTTTGCGTCCTGTTATGAATAAACTCAATACTAATGATATTGAAAAAACTTTAGGAGTATTACTATGAAACTGATTTTTACATTTTTCTTATTAGCCCTTTGGGCTTTTAGTGCAACGTTAAGCGTTGATGGTGTGGTTAAACATAAATTTGAACTTAATAAAGAGAGCTTTTTTAAACTGCCTCAAACCCAACTCAAAGAGGTAGATGTGGTATGTAGTTCAGGAGAAGTCAAACAAGAACCTAAAAAAGTGAGTGGCGTTTTATTGATGCAACTTCTACAAAAAGCAGGCATCGATATTCAAAGCAAAAAGAAGTTAAACCAAGTCAGCATTTTAACTACAGCCATGGATAATTATGCCGTAGCATTCAGTTACAATGAACTCTTTAATACCGACATTGGTAACAGTGTGATTGTGGTGTATGAAAATGAGAGCTTCTCACTCTATTCACAAAAAGACTTTTTAACAGGTCCACGTCATGTTTACGCACTGGAAAACATACAAGTGCAGTACCTCAAAAGGACACACAATGATTGATTCTATTAAACTCTATGTAGAGTACAGTATCATAGGAGTTTTAGCTTTTATGAGTTTTATAACACTTTGGTTTGCACTGGAGAGATACTTCTATTTAAACACATTAGATGTCTCATCTTTTAAAAAAAAGGGGGAATTAGAAAACTCTTTAACCAATAACCTTACCACCATCTCAACGATTGCATCCAATGCTCCGTATGTAGGACTGTTTGGAACGGTGTGTGGAATCATGATTACTTTTTATAAAATCTCAGAAAACAGCACCTTTGATACCAACAGTGTGATGATGGGCTTGGCTTTGGCACTTAAAGCAACAGCAATAGGGATTTTAGTCGCAATTTTTGCCACAGTTATTTATAACGGTTTGGCACGTAAAGTAGAAGTGCTTATGACGACTTGGGAAGATTTGCATGCGTCTTAAAAAGTTTGATTCCATGAATGTCATCCCTTTTATTGACATCATGCTTGTACTCTTAGCGATTGTGTTAACATTCTCTACGTTTATTGCACAAGGAAAAATTGACTTAAAATTGCCCAATGCAACTTCGACTCAAACAAGCAAACTGAAGATGCGTGATATCCTAATTGATGCTAAAGGTGTCATCTATTTTGATAAACATATCCTCAGTTTAGATGAGCTCAAGAGAGAACTTGCCCAACTTGAAAAGCAGACTCCACTCTCTTTAAAAGCGGATGAAAATACGCCTTTTAAAACCTTTGTACAAATCATTGATTTATTTAAGCTCTTAAAATTAGAGAAAATATCGATTATCACAGAGTTAAAACGATGAATTCACGTACCATTAAAGCCTTTATTATCTCACTATTTATTCATGTCTCACTCTTTGCAACTTTCATTCAATGGGAGAAGCAATCTCTTGAGAAAAAAAATCTGGTAGTCATTGACATGAGTATGATTCATAAAAACACTCAAATTAAAAAAGTGAAAGAGAAAAAAGAGCATACCAATAGCAAAAAACGAATCAAACAAGTTGAACAAAAAAAGATTAAACCTAAAAAGAAAGCCAACAAAAAAGAGCTTAAAAAGAGTGAAGAGAAGCAACCCTTGAAAAAAGAAGATTTAAAGAAGAAACCTGAACCTAAAAATATCAAGCCTCAACAACAACTCAAAAAACAAGAGGAGAGTCAAAAGCGAGTCAAAAGCGGTGAGAGTTACCAACAACAGTACATCAAAAATAATCTGGCACAAATCATTGCTGCCATTAAAAAGTACAAAAACTATCCGTACATCGCAAAAAAAAGAGGATATGAAGGAAAAGTTTTACTTCAAGTTCATATTCATACTGATGGCACCATCTCAAATATTCAACTCTTAGAAGCTTCACCTTTTAAGATATTAAATGAGAACAGTATAGAGATTTTAAAACAGGCATCTAAAGAATTTATGCGACCAGAAAAACCCATAACACTCAGTATACCTTTTAATTACTACTTGGAATAGTTTTTATTAGTTTAAAAAAATATGTGTAGTGATGATAATATTAAGGCTAAAAAAGAGATTGTCTATTTTCGTTACCATAGCGTTACCCAAAGAAAACAGGAAAAAGTGTAACAAAGGTCGATATGATGGTGGAGACGATCGGGTTCGAACCGACGACCCCAACGCTGCCAGCGTTGTGCTCTCCCAGCTGAGCTACGTCCCCAAAGAGATGAAATTATAGCAAATAAATTATTGTTTTTGCTTGAAATGAAAAAAATTTCTATTATTTAAAAAAAATAATAGTTCTCATTACTTACTTTTATCATAATTATGTAACAATTGACTTAACTATAATAAAGGTCTGTTATGCAAAATGCCATCATTGGAGTCTACTTGTTTGTTGTGTTATTGGTTGGTCTCAAAGCCGGACAAAACATAAAAGGGATGAAAGAGTATGCTGTTGCAGGAAAATCATTTGGTACACTTGCTATTTTTGCAACATTGAGTGCCTCTTTTATTGGTGGTGGCTTTTCAATGGGAAATGCTGAAAAAGTATTTTTAGTTGGAGTATCAAACATAATCGCACTTTGGGGTTTTAGTCTCAAAGAGATCCTTGTAGCAAAATACATTGCGCCCAATATGCAACACTATGAACATGCCATCTCAGTAGGTGACATCATGGAACCAGCATATGGGAAAGAGGCCAGAATATTCAGTGGTGTTTTTGGGTTTATTTTATGTGCGGGTATTTTAGGCGCACAAATTGGTGCCATTGGGTATATTTTCAATCTTTTCTTAGGCATTGACAAAACCTATGGTATTTTAATTGGTATGAGTATTGTCATCATCTATGCCACCATTGGTGGAATGAAAGCCGTTGTTTGGACCGATATTATTCAATTTATTGTTTTAGCGGTGGGGATGCCTTTGGTTTTGTACTTTGGATTAGAGAGTGTGGGAGGATGGAAAGTACTACAAGCAACTGTTCCAGAAGCACGACTTACTCTGCCTACAGACCTACATAGTATTCTCATTTTAATCTCTTTTTTTTTAACCTTTTTATTGGGAGAGACCCTCGTACCACCCTATTTACAACGATTGCTTATTGGGAAAGAGATAAAAAAGGTCTCTCAAGGAACACTGTTAAGTGGTCTTTTTTCGATTCCTTTTTTTGCAATGACGGGACTGATTGGTCTGATTGCGCTTGCCATGAATCCTGAACTCAACGCAAACCTTGCCATGCCATATGTGATACAAAACTCACTGAATCCTTTGCTTCAAGGTATTGTCATAGCAGCCATTATTTCAATCATCATGTCATCGGCTGACTCTTTTTTAAACTCTGCAGCGATTGCTTTTAGTAATGATTTAATTAAACCCATAAAAAAAGTGCCTTTAACAATAGAGACTGAACTGAAAATGGCACGTTATATTACCCTTTTTGTAGGACTTGTTGCAGTTATTTTTGCATTATCAATTGACAGTGTATTGGACATACTTATCTACTCCTATAACTTTTGGGCGCCAACAGTGTTGGTTCCTTTAGCTTCTGCTTTATTGGGCTTAAAAGTGAGTCGTTTACGTTTTCTTGCAGGTTCAATTGCAGGCATACTGGGAGTGGTTATTTGGAACTATCTGTTAAGTTCTCCTTTAGGTATTAATGGTCTGGTTATAGGTACCTTGTGTAACTTTATTGTTTTTTTCAGTGTGGATAGAAAAGGGGCCAAACAACAAAGAGTCCAAGCAGTATAACTGCTTTTGTGTTGTGCTTAAGACTATTTTGATATAGTTATATTTTATGAGAAAAGGAAATTAATGGCAATCAAAGAGAATCAACTTGTAAGCATGTATTATGAACTCAAAGTCAATGGAGAAAAAATAGACAGCAATATTGACACTGCACCCATTGAGTTTGTGTATGGCACACGACAAATCATCTCAGGACTTGAAGACAGAATTCAAAACATGAATGAAGGTGAAACCAAAGAGATCAATGTACCTGCCAATGAAGCGTATGGTGACTACGACGAAACACTCGTACAAATTCTTCCCATTGAGGATTTTGAAGGCATTGATTTAGAAATTGGCATGGTACTTGAAGGAGAGGCTGAAGATGCAGAACCTGTTCGAGCAACGGTTATTGATGTAACCAAAGAGGATGTGAGTGTGGATTACAACCATCCACTTGCAGGGTGTGACTTACTGTTTAAAGTCACCATTGATAAAATCAAGTAACCCTACTCTTTATCAAATCCATCCACAATAATGGCACCCATGGATGCTGGCATGGATATGATAATCACACGTTTTATCGCAATCATTGTCTCATCAATAAGCGGCAGTTTATTGATGGCCAACAAAATCAGTGCCACAACCACACAAGCCATTAAATACGCAATAAAGACTCTGAAGATAAAAGCGACTTGTTTGTACTTAATGTTGGCTTGAAAGACACTTTGATACGCATAGAAACTCAAAAAACAAAACGATAACAGCAAGAGTAAAAAGATATTAAAAAAAGGCAAGGATTCACTTAAACTCCATGCCTCTTCTGAAAATGAAATCGGTATTGCTAAAGCAAAAGAACCTATGATGATTTGACTTGCGTCTTCTAAATTAAATCGCAGACTCTTTAACATATACGCTCACTTCTTTATAAGATTTTATTTATCATAGCACTTTCTCATTTAGATTTTGGTTTGTTTTATGATAAAATCAGACGCTCAAAGACAAAACAAGGGGTACAATGATCACAGCTGCACTTGAAGGAATCACACAACAAATCGAAGCACTCATTCATAAAAACACAGATGTGAATTATGAAAACATCAAAACTGACGTGGAGATGATATTATCCGACGTAGAGATCTTTAACGTTGACAACAAACTTGATGCAAAAGCCGTTGATTTATACGTTAAAAAAGTCATCACTCAACGAAACAGCCTTTTAAAACAACAAGAGCAAATGAAAATTGAAAACTCCAAAGCGAGCAAATACGCCCTGATTGAGTCTATTTGTCAACAATATGAGTTTCAAACCAAAGAAGAACTTTTACAAACAATTGAGCAGTTAGAGAAAAAAAGCATGTCCGAACTAACAGATCTATGTAACTCTTTTAATACACTCTGATCATCGATGTTCGCTAAAAGCCAACTTTAACCCCAACACTGCAAAACTGCCAGCAAAAAACTTTTGAATAGCTGATGTCAATTTTTCAGAACGAAGAAGCAGTTGACTGAAATAACCTGCCATAAAACCATACACAATAAATACAACCAATGTCATCAACATAAAAATAGCTCCCAACAAAAGCATCTCCCAAAGTGGGTCTTGTTGAGTTGTTGAAACAAATTGAGGGAGAAAAGCCAGAAAAAAAACAGAGAGTTTGGGGTTTAATATATTAATTAAAAAACCTTTTATAGCAATAGAGACACCGTTGGTTTTATTTCTGTTTTCATCCAAAACAAAAGAAGAGGATGAACGCCACATTATCCATGCAAGATAGAGCAAATAAACCACTCCCAGATATTTTATAACTTGAAACGCCAATACACTTGTATGAAAAATAGCCGCTAAGCCCAAAACACTTGCAAGCAATGATGGAACAATACCAAACGTACAACCAAGTGCAGCATAAACACTGGCTTTTTTACCTAAAAACAGACCTGCTGATACAGTGTATAATACACCCGTACCTGGGATAAGAACCACCACCAAAGAAGTGAGTAAAAACTGCATTGAAACCATCATCAACTCCTCAATATTTAATGTGCAACTCTCTTTGCTTTAATTGAGTACACCAAAGGAACCTGTTGCCCTTTGTGTAACATCTGATACCCAAAATTTGGTACAAACTCTAAGCCCTCAAAACAATTATATGGACTATACGGGTACTCACAAAAAGACTCAATGCGTAATCCTGCATTGATCAAAGCAGTAGTTACTTCACTCAATGAGTGAGACCACGTAACAATCGCAGAGGCTGTACCATCGCAGTTTTCTGTATACGTACCCTCTTGCTCAATATCAGGAGTACTCTTGGGAAAATAAGAATAGCCCGATAAGATATCAAAAAAGGGATGAAACTCTACTAGATGAAATTCCCCATCCGTTTTTAAAGCATTGGCAATGGTTTGTGCCCAATCATTTAAGTTTTCCAACCAAGATAACACACCATACGAAGTAAATACAATATCAAATTGCTGTTTATTCTTTTGTCCAAACGTACAGACATCACTTTCTATAAAAGTGGCATCCAATCCCAAAGACTCTTTGAGTGCATTTGCCTCTTTTATGGCTTCAGAAGAGATATCTACTCCCGTAACGTGGGCTCCTAATCTGACCCAAGACAAACTGTCTTGTCCAAAATGGCATTGCAGATGCAATAAAGACTTTCCTTGGACATCACTTAGTTGTTTCAGTTCTATCGGGTTTAATGAGCATTTCCCTTTTTTAAACGCTTCTATATCATAAAACTTCGATTTTATATGTACTTTTGTTCTACTGTTCCATGCTTCTTTGTTGATATTTAAATAATCCATTTTTTGTTCCTATATATTTGTTTGTATTTGTTAACTTATCTTTGAATCACTCTTACACTGTTTCTTTATGGCAATTATTGTTCAAACTTTTTAATTCTAACTTATACGCATTTAAATCAAAATTGAGAGTTGTTTATTTCCCTTACTCTTTTAAAAGATATTGAGCCACAACTTCTTTTGTTTTTATATTTAAAAGCTTAAAAACAATATCAAATGTCTCTTTCTCTTTGTGTGGACATGAACGTAGAAAATCACCGTTTCTATGAAGCGAGAGTTTACCACTGCCAGAGAGTAATCCTGCCACTTTACCTTCAAGTTCAAAAGCCAGATTCTTTTGATTTTTTTTGATTTTTTCATATTCATTCACAGTGACATTTTTTAAATGCATCGTATTGATTTTTTGAATATTTTCTGCTTTGACTTTTTGAAAATAGTTGCTATTGATGTATTCATTTTTTAAATACACATGCTTGTTCTCAAAAACAGAGAGCAAATGCGCAAACTTCTTTTTTGAATCTATTTTTAATGTCTTTAATTGCGTATCATAGCTTACCTGAAGGGTTTTATTGCTCCTGACTTTAATACTGTTAAAACAAAACTCGGTACTCTCTTCATGAGATTCAATGCCCCACCAATTTAAAATCTTATATAACAGCACTTCATTTTTATCTAAATAGTACAAATCTGATTCATACAACTCACTGTACGCGTACAAATAAGGATTACAAACGAAAAAGAAAAGACAAAGTAACTTAGTCATTGTTTATGGGACTCATTGCTTTTGACCAAACGAAGGAACATCGAAAAACCTTTGCTGTGTGCATCTATGTTTTTATCAATAAAATCAATATAATAGATTAAATAAGGCAATTGTTTGACAGATGTAGTACTCCAATAAGGTGCAAAACTCTCTAAACGTTTTATATCAGGAAAGAGTGTTGTGTTTATTGCATCTTTTTCACACTGAACAAGAAAAATAGTTTCCAACTCTTCGATTGTGGGAATACGCCATTGACTTTTTAAACGGCTTTCAACCTCTTTTGCTTCATAAAAACTCATGAGTTTTGGCATCTGTTGACAACCAATCCCCTCTTTCCATTGACTGCCAACACTGCATCGCATCCACGTCAATTGTGTCTTTTTATCATATACGTGTTCTCCCATAAGCGTAAAACGTGATCTATCTACGGTATCACACTTGGATAAAAGCAGTGTGTTTAACATGAAGCAAAAAAACAATACTTGTTTCATTTATTTACGCTTACTTTTAAACGAGCGTATAAAGGGGATTGTTTGTAAATCATGAGTATTTCCTGTTTGATTTTCTTGGTGTCGATTTTATTTTAAAGCGAACTGTTTATTAAATCTGTATTGTATAAATAAAGCACTTAAAGTCACTCATTTTAGACAACATTTAAAAGATATGTGACGTTTTTACCTTACTTCTTTTTTGTTCAAGTGCCTATAAATGGATGATTGTAAATCTGATTTAAGTTTATTTTGCTATAATTTTGTAACAATGTAATAAAAGGAGTCTCTTATGTCTTCAATTAACGATATCGTTGATAGTTTTAATACGGGGTTTTTTAGTAAGGTCGTAACCACTGAAGAAAATCCCATGGAACTTGATGTCAAAACACCGAAAGAACTCTCTGGCTTCGAAGAAAAAATGAATGTTGTAAGCACTGAAAAGTCCCCTCCTCCACCTACCACATCCGTCGCACTTGATGGATTCACTTATAACATCTTTAACAGAATGGTACCAGCCAAAATTATAATAGAGGGTGTTCATGCTCAAGAATTATTTTTTGATAAAAATGGAAATTGGGACGTAGAAGCAGAAGCAGAATCGTACAAACAAAAAGAACTCGCTCATAAAACAGAGTTTATTGAAAACTGGATAAAAGATAATGGCTATGCTGAACTACAAAATAAAGCTGAACTGATGAAAGCACTCTTAGCCAAAACTGAACTTTAATCACTCTTTGCCTCTCCCTTACCTTTCATAGGTGAGAGAGCACAACTCACTCATTCAACTTCATTTTTTATTTTCCAAACTTTTGAGACTGACTTAATAAAACAGTTGCAATTACAAAAGTCAATGCTTCTGCCAAAGGAATGGCCATAAATATTCCATTATCACCAAATGCAAAAGGGAGCGTAAGAATAAAAATCACAGGAAAAACAAGACTTCGAGAAAGTGCTATAAGCATTGAAGCCAAAGGTTTATGCATTGCTGTTAAATATGCTGAAATGACCAAGTTTCTGCCGTTAAAAAGAAAAGCCACCCATATAAAAAGAGTAAAGTTTAAAACAATTTGTTTTGTGCCAAGATTGTTGTCTTCTAAAAAGATATTGGCTAAGGTTTCAGGTAAAAACAGCAACAGCGCAATCATAACGACTCCCACTAAACTTGTAGACCTAAACGCCAATTTTAAAAACGCATCTATTCTTGTATATTTTTTTGCACCAAAGTTTTTGCTGATAATGGGTTGCAAAGAGTCACTGATACCAAAACTGATCATGATGCCAATCATTAAAAGATAATTAATCACCGTAAATGCAGCAATCCCTTCTATGTCAAAATTTTGTATCATCACATAGTTAAAAATCAAAGTGGTTATGCCTACTGAGATTTCATTGACAAACTCTGATGTTCCATTGTAACACGCTTTGATGATTTGAATGTAATTCCCCGCAGGTTTTACAAACTGTAACGTTGCTTTTTGTGAAAAAAAGTGAGGTAAAAGAGTGACCAACAAAGTCAGCTGAGAAATCCCCGTTGCCAATGCCGCCCCAAAGATGCCTTTTTCTAAATAGACAATCATAAACCAATCTAAAACCACATTAATAAGAGCACTTAAAAGCAAAGCTACAAAAGCAAGATTAGGTCGGTTATCGACTCTTACAAAATAGTCTAAAACCACACCAATCATCAAAAAAGGAATAAATATCAACATAACCGATAAATACTCTATGGCAATGGGAGTCAACTCTTTATTGGCACCCAAAAGATGCAAGAGGGTCTCAATATTTAAAAACAAAATCGTACACGTTAAAAAACTAAAAAGAGTGATACTTATTATGGTTTTACTGAAAACCACCGAAGCATTGTAAAGCTTCCCTTCACCAATAAATTTGCCCGATACAACACTACTACCCACAGATAACATCAATGCAAAACCAAATAAAAAAGAGAAAACAGGAAAACTGATATTAATAGCAGCAAGTCCACGATTACCGACATAATTTCCTATAAAAAAACCATCCACAATACTTGCAGATGAAATGGCCAACATTCCCAACACTGAAGGTATGGAATATTGAAAAAAAATAGATGATATTTTAGCTTTTGTTACGTTCATATAAATTCTTTTATTTTTTTTAATGATGGTTTAATACTGTCTGATATGAAGGATTATATGTTTTCAGGCTTAAAGTCTCATGAACCTACGTTTTACTAGTTTGTCATCAAACAGATTCACTTCTTTGAATCAGTGCACACTTTTGAGTTCGTGAAAGCTTCTTAATTTCATACTCACGTTTTGAAGCACTGCTTCTGTCCTTTGAGCTTTCACTGTAAAGCAGTTTTACGGGACGTCTGGCCTTAGTATACTTGGCACCTTTTTGGCTTGAATTATGCTCTTCTAAACGCTTTTGCACATCTTTTGCAATGCCTGTGTAGAGAGTTCCATCACAACACTTTAAAATATAAACGTAGTAAGACATAGAACTATTTTGCTTGTTTTTCACGCAGTTTGTCTTTTTTGCTTTTTCGTTTCCCTTTTACGGGAGCACTGCCTTTTTTCTTTGCAGGGGCACTTCCTTGCAGTTCAAAACCCTCTATTTGTTCTCGTTGAAGCTTCACTTCGCACCGTTTTTCTATGAGTTTAAAGTGTTCAAAATCATCATAATCAATAAACGATATCGCCAATCCTTTTTTACCTGATCGTCCGGTTCGTCCAATTCTATGGATATAATCAGAAGCTGAACGGGGCAAGTCAAAGTTCACCACGCAAGCAATATCTTCGATGTGCAATCCTCGTGCCGCAATATCGGTTGCAAAAAGAATTTCGATGTCTGCATTTTTAAAATCCCTAAGCGTTAGATTTCGCTCCTCTTGTTCTAAATCACCATGAAAAGAGTAGGCTTTAAACCCATGATTTCTGAACTTTTGAGCAATGTTCTCACTCGCTCTTTTTGTAGACATAAACACCAACACACTTTTAAGTTGTTGCTCTTTAATAATCTTTCGTAAAAGTGCACTTCGGTTGGCTTTGTTCACTTCAATGACTCTTTGAGTGATGTTCTCTACGGTTGGAGTTTCATCTTCGATGTTCACTTTCACAGCATTTTTAGAAATCTTTTGAGCAATAGTGACTATCTTAGGTGGATAGGTGGCAGAGAACATCAGATTTTGACGTTTGCTTGGGATTTGCTCTAAAATACTGTCCAACTCTTCAGAAAAACCTTGATTTAACATCTTATCGGCTTCATCTAAGACAAAGAAGTCTAAAAAGGAGAGGTTCATCTGCTTTTTACTTAAGACATCTAAAAGACGCCCTGACGTGGCTACTACCACATCGCACCCTTTTTGTATCTCAAGCAGTTGCTCACCAATGCTCTCCCCACCAATGATGCTCACAACCTTTACATCTTGTGTAAACATCTTAAATGTCTGTGCCACTTGGAGAGTGAGCTCTCTGGTTGGAGTTAACACCAACGCTTTAATCTTTGCTTTTCCTTTGGCTTTGTTTTTAAGTATGCTTTCAATAAGGGGCAAAACAAAAGAGGCCGTTTTCCCACTGCCTGTTTGAGCTTGTGCCATCATGTCACAGCCCTTTAGAACAAGTGGAATGACTTTTTCTTGAATAGGGGTGGGATTGCTGTAACCACTCTCAGTGATTGCTTCTAATAAAAAAGGTGAAAGCTGAAGGTTTGAAAAGGGCATACCCACTCCTGTCATTTGAATAAAAGAATTGTAGGGAACTTTCACTTCAGGGTTGATTTAATCCAACGTTTTAATATCGACCAATTCCACCAGACACTCTTTTTTAAGCAGCTTTTTACTTGTGGCATCCTCTTCTGCTAAGGACATAATATCTGCAAAATCATCTTTTTGTACGGTGAAGCTGTGGTGCTCTTTGGTGGTTTCCAGTCTGAATTTGTCTGAGAGTTCTGAGTCTGTTTTAAGTTCAATGTTTCGATACCCTTTGGCAAACTCTGACTTAATAGCTTTGATGATTTTGTCATTTTTCAAAAGCTCTTGCAGTGTTATTGTTAGGTTTAAATCATTTTGATTGACAACTTTGTAGGTGACTTCTATGTTTCCATTCACGTTTCTTTCCTTTGTTTTAATGGGGCTAACCTCTGTTATATTTAAAACAGTATAGCTTAAAACAAGAAAAGAAGTAAAATATATTGCAGTTTGTAATTTAGCGTTGCTCTTTTAGATATTGACAAACTCTTTTTTGTAGTTGACCACTTTATACAAATAGCGTCTGGTCTCCGTGTATGGAAGTTTGGTTCGCAGTATCTCATACACTTCGGATGGTTTCTTTTGGTTGATGATATTAGCTGCGGTTGTACGGTTGGAACTAAACGTTTTTAAGACATTTCCACTTCCCGTGTTGTAAGCACTGATGACACAGTACTCTCGTGAGATTGGGTTTTGAATTGCATCAAGATACTTTTCATTGAGTATTTGTAAATAGGCACTGCCAAGTTCTATGTTATTGGCTGGGTTAAAAAGATAGTCTCTTGAAGGGGTAATGTTTTTTCCCTTCGCATGTCGATATGCATCTTTCCCTGCACTGTTTGGCACAACTTGCATCAAGCCAATGGCTCCGACGTTACTGACTGCAAACTGGTTGAAGTTGCTCTCTGTTTGAATGATGGCATACACAAGGTTTTCGCTCACGTTAAAGCGTTTGGCATATTTTTGAACATAGGGTTTAAACTTTGCCACTCGTACATTGGCATGGTCTTTTACCATGGGAATCGTAACATAAGAGACGGTTTGTTTTTTACCACTGTTGGTGATTGTTTTTTGTTTGTAGTTGTTTTTTAGCAAAATATCTGCATATCTTTTAGCTCTCCACTCATATCGTATATTTTTATTTTGATCATCTTTGACTTCCCCTAAAAGATAAGGAGTAGCACCCAGTTTCACTTTTGATGCCCCAAACAAATCAACTGCACGTGGATCATCAGGAAGCAAAAGAGTGGTGGTAATGGCATTTTTAAGGCTCTTTTGAGGCTCTTTGTCTTCAAGTGTTTCTACTGTAACTATGCCATTGTCAAAGTCAATCAACGCCCTGCTTTTATAGTTCTCTATATATTTAACATACTCTTTTTGTTTGGGCACTTCAACATTCTCTTCGCCCCACTCTTTTGAGATACTGTTGATGAACTCTTTAAATACTTTATCGATGTTGGCCAATCTTTGTATGTCACTTTTAAGTCTTTTGGGATTGGCGGTATAACTTATGGCTCTATTTTTAGCTAATACTTTGAAAGCTTGTGAAGGGTCTTTGCTTAAAGCGGCGGTTGCAAAAGATTGCATCTCTCCTGCAGTACACCCTGCAAAAAGAAAAAGAACAACGCCCAATAGTAGATATTTTCGTCTCATTAACGCTCACTGCTCCTTGAAGTTTATCGCGCTTTTTTTCGTGAAGCTTTTGCCATTTTGGCTTTTTTCTTCGCTTTGGCTTTGTTTTGGCTGGCTGCTTTTCGTGCATTGACGACTTGTTTATCTGTTGTGGTATCTTTTGTAAATGCTTTGGGAGTTGCATTACTTCCTAGTTTAATAAGGTCCACTTTTGAACTTTTCACACTGTTGTTGTTTTGACTTTTTGCCATGCTTAGCCCTGTTTGTTTTTTAAAATAATAGTTATTTACGTATTAATAGAAGCTTATAATACATTGAGGGCTCACTGCTTTTATAAGTTTTGAAAAAAATAATGTAAACATTTTAATTTATGAAACTAAAATATAAAAATCTTTCTTGTGGTAAAATAGTGATATTTCTCTATAAAAGGAGAGAGCATGTTTTCTAAAAATATAAAAGCAGTTCTGTGTGATATTGGTGGCGTATTGTATGTAGGAGATGCTCCAATAGATGGTGCTGTTGAAGCCGTTGCTAAAATCAAAAAGCACTACCCTATTCGTTTTATTACTAACACCACTCAAAAAACAGGCGCACAAGTCATTCAAAAACTTCAAGAGTTTGGATTTGATATTTGTGAAGATGAAGTGATCACCGCTTTGGATATGACAAAGATGTTTTTACAAAAACATCAAAGCAATGCCCAGTTTTTACTGACAGATAATGTCATACACTTTTTTGATTCACTCAAAAAGTATCCCACAAACTATGTCGTTGTTGGTGATGCACAAGATAATTTCAGTTATAAAAACCTCAACCATGCTTTTAGAAGACTACAACAAGGTGCACAACTTGTAGCCATTGCCAATAACCGATATTTTAAAGACAGTGACAATGAACTCAGCCTTGATGCAGGATGTTTTGTCAGTGCCTTAGAGTATGCCAGTGGACAAAAAGCACAACTCATTGGTAAACCCTCATTAGAGTTTTACCAATTAGCAGCCGCATCTTTAAATGCGCAACCAAACGAGTGTGTTATGATAGGCGATGATATCGAAAGTGATATAGAAGGTGCACAAAAAGCCGGTATCTATTCTGTACTTGTTAAAACAGGAAAGTTTCGTGAGACAGACTTAGAAAAAGGAATAACTCCCAATCAAACTTTTGAATCAATACATGACCTTATTTTGTAAATGTGTTAACGTATGAAACATACATTTTTTTACCATTTAGGATCAAACTTGACTCTCTCACCATCATCAGTTGTATACTCCTCCAATGAATTTTCTTTTGATTGCACAACCATATAAATCATGGTTTCATCCGAATTATTTCTTATACCTCTTACACCTTGAGGTGCTACGCGTATTACGGAGCCTTCTTGTATTTCAAAACACTCACCATCGACTTGAAAGAAACCATACCCTTTTAAGATGATATACGTCTCCTCATTTTTATAATGAATGTGAAAATATGGTTGTTCTGTTTTAGGAGCCAGTGAATTAAACGATATCTCAGTACCCGTTGAGTGTATTGCCTCTTTTAAAAACACCTTACCTTCTATTTTTTGTTTATTGACTTTATGAATTAAAGAGTATTCCATCAAATCTTCAAGTTTACCTAAATCTACAGCAGTGTAGTTTTTGTCTTCTTTTATTTTTGTTATTGTTTTCATTTTAAAACTCCTTCTCTTGACTGTTTAGTCAAGTAATATTACAGAAGTTTAATACACTAAAGCTGAAATAGAAATAAAAAATATATATTACAAGAGAAAAACCATTTATTTATTGTTGGACACATTCAGACCATATTCAAAATGTATACTTCGTATTGTCAAAAGAGAATGAACGTTCAAATAGATATCTACATGAAGGTTGTCATTATTCGATTGGCAAAATATTATATACAAGGAGAAGAAATGACACTGGATTTGATACTGGATGTATTGTTTCGTTTGGCAATAGCAATAGCAGGAATTACAGGAGCTTTCATGTTTTTTGGTTCAAAAGCACCGTGGCTTCGAAAATGCCATTTGATTATGGGTGCAAGTGCAGTTATTTTGTGTGTCGCAACATTTATTGTGCAATACACTTAAGAAAGGATAGATAATGATGGTTGATTCAAAAATAATTGAGGCTTTTGATCTGATGTGGGGAAATTTTCCTGAGCCTGCAACACTTGTTCATAAAAGCAAAGAAGTCATTGCTACAAATACAGCGTGTAAAGTAGTTGGATTAGAAAAAGGAATGAATTGTGTTACTCATGGTGCACCTGAAGCACACAAAGGTTGTTTAGCCAATAAAGCATTACGTTCACAAGAAGCGACATTCAAAAAAGCAAAATATGCAGAAAAAGAGATTATCTCTTATTGGCTCCCCGTTGATGGTTATCCTGAACTCTTTATTCATTTTGGAGTGGGTGCAACTATAAATTATAATACTATGCCAGACAAAGGTTCCATGCACAAAGTTGCATTGTAAATAAATTCCTTTTTCTTGGAGAGTTATACTACATAAAACCTTCAAAGATATGGTTTGTATTAAGAGAAGGAAGTGTGATATAATTTTCCAAAAGGAATATCTTAGATATAAGGTAAAATGATGTTTTCTATATTGGTTGCTGAAGATGATGAGACATTAAATAAGATGATATGTACGAAATTAAAACAAGAAAACTTCAAGACTATTTCGGCATTTGATGGTGAAGAGGCCTTAGAAATTTTGGATACGACATATGTTGACTTAGTCATCTCAGATATTATGATGCCAAAAATAAATGGTTATGAACTTATACAAGAGATTAGAAAGACAGCACCTTCCTTCCCTATTCTGATGATTACGGCAAAAAATCAAATGGAAGATATTGAAAAGGGATTTAGACTTGGAACAGACGATTATATGATTAAACCTATTCAACTAAAAGAGATGGTTCTTAGAGTAAACGCACTTCTGCGAAGAGCAAAGATAGCGAATGAAAATAAATTAATTATAGGAAAGAGTTTTCTAGATTACAAGGCATTAAAAATAAATATTGACTCTAAAGAATACGACCTTCCCCCTAAAGAGTTTTATCTACTCTTTCTTTTACTCAGCTATCCCGATAAAATTTTTACTCGATATGAAATTATGAATGAAATTTGGGGTGTAGAATCAGAAGCAGATGAACGAACTGTTGATTCTCATATCAAAAAACTTCGTCGCAAATTTGAATCATGTCAGGATTTTGAGATTGTAACTATAAGAGGGCTTGGGTACAAGGCAAAATACCATTTCACAGATAATAACAAATGAAAAATGATGAAATAAAATTTAAAAAGGAAACCATGAAAAAGAAATATATAATGCACCTTCGCTCTTTTATCTCTTTTATTTCTATTGCCACTTTATTCGTTTCTTGTCTTATTGCATGTGGTATAGTTATTACTGGTACTTGGTTGTTTTATCACGGACCAATTACCTTTTTCTCAGGGATTATTATGAGTCTACTGGTTTGTGCTTTGACGATGATTATTGGTGCTATTGCCTTATACATCGGTTCAGGACATTTATTGAAACCTGTTGAAGCATTAAATTTAACTGTGAATAAAATTGCCCAAGGGGATTTTACTGCAAGAGTTTACCGTAAAAAAAGAGAGATGAAAAATCATCTTTATGCCCATGAACTTGATGAACTCTCTTCAAATGTAAATAAAATGGTAGAAGAACTCTCTGGTATGGATTACATGCGTAAAGACTTTATGAGTAATGTATCCCATGAAATAAAAACACCTGTTACGGCAATCACAGGTTTTGCTGAATTGTTATTAGATGCGCCACTTGAAATACAAAAGCAAAAAGAGTATTTGGAACTCATACATCAAGAATCCAGACGCTTGTCATTACTTTGTGAAGATATGCTCCAAATGTCGCGCTTAGATAATCAACAAATTATCTCAAAAAAAGACATGATTAGAGTAGATGAACAAATACGACGTGCAGTGATTGTACTATCACAAAAGTGGAGTGACCGTAATCAAAAATTTGATTTAAACCTTTGTAATGTAGTTGTAGAATCGGATAAATCACTTTTGATGCATGTTTGGATGAATCTCATTGACAATGCCATGAAATACTCTTCTGTCAATAGTACAATTTACATCGATGAATACGTAAAAGAAGATGAACTTATTGTTAGAATCAAAGATGAAGGTATTGGGATTAAGAGTGGAAAAATTGCAAAGATTTTTGATAAGTTTTACCAAGGTGATGAATCCCATAAAAAACAAGGAAGTGGTCTTGGACTCTCCATCGTAAAAAGAATTTTAGAACTTTTGGGCGCAACCATTCACTATGAAAGCCAAGAAAACATTGGAACAACGGTGGTTGTAAAAATCTTAATAAAGAGTGAAGCAAGGAACAAGTGACTTCAATCGATCTCTTTTTATAACACTGAATGATATACAAATCCGTTGGTCACTTGTTATCTTTTTATACTACCACATCCATCTCATTTTTTAAATATTCTATAAAACTATTTAAAGAAACTTGATAATTCTCTTTTTTTAATTTATCTCTGATATTTAAACTATTTTCTCTGACTTCATTATCACCAACTACACATATTAAAGGGTTCTTGTCATTTTCAGAGTTTTTAATTCTTCTATTTAAAGAATCATCAGAGTTGTATATTTTTACATTTATATTATGTAATAATAACTCTTTTTTAAATTTTTCAATATATTGCATTTGGGATTGACTATTAGAAGCTATAGGCACAATGGCTAATTGATTTGGTGAGATACAAACAGGTAAAACACCTTTATAATGTTCCAGTAAAATACCTATAAATCTTTCTATACTCCCTAATATAGCTCTATGAATAATTATAGGTTGTTTCTCTTTACCTTCATTATCAATATATTTCATATTGAATCTTTGGGGTAAGTTATAATCTACTTGAATACTACCAAGTTGCCACTCTCTTTTATGTATATCTTTGATTTTAATATCGATTTTTGGTCCATAAAAGGCCCCATCACCTTCATTTAGTTGGTATTCTTGTCCAAATTTTGACAAAGCATTTTTTATTGAGTTCTCAGCCTTTTCCCAGTTTTCATCACTTCCTATTGACTTATCAGGTCTTGAAGAAAAATCTATTCTATATTCAAAATCAAAGAAACTCAATAAAGATTTTATAAAATCAAGTATTGATAAAATCTCATTTTCCAATTGTTCTGGCATACATATAATATGTGAATCATCTTGAACAAACTCCCTAACTCTAAATAAACCGTGCAAAACTCCACTTAATTCATTTCTATGAACTTGCCCAAACTCAAAATATCTTATAGGTAATTCCTTATAAGATTTTTTACTATTTTGATACATTAAAATATGCATTGGACAATTCATTGGTTTTAACAAATAATCTTTTTTTTCAACAATGGAAGGGAACATGTTTTCTTTGTAGTTTTCATAGTGTCCAGATATTTTCCACATCTTATCTTCCATCATTGCAGGTGATTCTACATATTCATAATCTCTTAGTATATGAGATTTATAAATTATATTTTTTAGATTATTTTTCAATTTTGACCCTTGCGGTAACCAAAAAGCCATTCCTGGACTTAACTCACTAAACATAAACAACTCTAACTTTTTTCCTAATATCCTATGATCCATATCATTCATTTTTTGCATAATAATACCTTTTAAATTTGCAATTAATATTGATTTTAAATACTTTATATGTTGTTATATTTCACAAATTTAGTGTAAGTAATTAAAGAATACTCATATATACATACTTGTCACTCATATAGAGTGCCAGAATTTATAAAGAGATTCTCTTTAAAGAAATAATAACAATAATAAATATTTTAAACAGTTTGATTTTTTACGAGAATAATTAAAAATTTATTTAATTATTAAAATGTAAGGGTGGTCGTAGGAATAATGGTCGCGTTAAAGTTTTTTGAAATTACGATTTTCATAATTATTCCTTTTGTATTAAGATGACGAAATTTTATAACAAAAATATGAAAATGTCAATGCTATTTTAATATCAATTGATAAGTTTTTTTATTTCATGATTTGAGTAATCTAAAAGTTTGCCATAATTTTTATATCCATAAAATAAGGTTTAAAATGAGCCAATAAATTGCCCACAGGGTAATTTATTGGCTCCTCTGATTTGTTATAGCTTCGTGAATTCTTGACCAACATTCAAGGCTTTATATAGACCATAAAAAATTTGATAATCAACATTCTCCTTGACCTTAGGCATAATGTTCGAATAACTTCTTTCTCTAAAACACCATCTGATATAAGGCATATCGAATTCAGGAGTTTCAATATAGGAAATAATATTTAAATCATAGAGAAATTGTAAAAAATCATTTGCTGTTAACATAAATCTCGGTATATCAATGCTAATCGAGTTTCCATATTCCATAAATTTATTAAAAGTATCTGTATAAACATCGTAAGAAAATGTATTTTTACCTTCTAGAAATTCAAAAAACTTCAAGAATATTTCATAATCTTCTTCGGAATAATAAAATGTCAAATGATCTTTTAGCTCACCTAATAAATAGCTTGAGTATCGTCTTTTGAACTCTACATTATCAAAGTCTTTATATTCAAAAACTTGTTTTGATACATTTTTTTCGAGAACTACTTCTTGCATGATGGATAGCATAGTGACAATATCTCTTGGACGATAATATGACCACCTTAGGAAGGCAATAAATGATGTTGGTATTGAATATTCATCCTTTACATTCGGAGCATTCCAATTAAAGTAATAATCCCATAACAAATCAACATTGTCGGGTTTTAGCTCTTGATTACTTTGTTCTGCTAGAAGATGGTTAGAAACTTCAAAAATTTTTGAGTTTCGATGATTTGGGTAATTTGTTCTCCAATCAAGAAAAACAGAATTATCACGGATTTTTGTATTCTGATTTTGAAGTCCAAGTGAAATAAAAATATCTGGTCTAATTAATAAAACAGTTCTTAATCTACCTTTGCCTCCTTTAATTGTAGGAAAAAAATCGTTGTTTATTTCCCAGACTGCATTAGCAAGTCCTTTGATACATTCTAAGTAGTCGTCATACGGGATGGAAGATGGTCTGATATCGATGCCATCTATAAATAGGATGTGATTGTGTTCAAGTCTTATTTGAGACAATGCAGATTCAAACTTCTTTTGAATATAGAATAGATTCGTCTGAAATCTGCTTTCCGAAAAAGTAAATGTTTCTTTTTCTTCACCAGAAGCTTTTGCATATTTTGCTAATAACTCAGCTGCAATTTTTGACTCTTGCACGAATTGTAAAGCTTGTATTATTTCAGGTGAAAAAGCTTTATAATAATACTCATCAATAGCATCTTTTAAAGCTTTAAATTTTCCAAAGCGTTTGAAAAACTCTACTGTTCCTTCTTTCTCATAAATTCTATTTGAAATCAATAGATAGATAATCACTTTCCAGATGGAAGCATAATCAGAAAGTCCAAGTTTTTTTTCTTTTTTTAATGTAATAAATTTTTGGTATTCTGTTTCTCTAATATATCGGATAGATCCAAGTGAGTTTTTGTAATTGTTATTAGACAAGTAAACAGCATATGCGGTTTTGCCAGTACCTTTTTCCCCAATCAAAAAAGATATTGAAGGAGAAACTAAAGTTTCAAGAAATTCATTTTTTATAAAGATTTTGTTGAAACGTTCCTTGTTCTCCCGTCTTTTATAGTTTTCTGCATCTGAAAAACCAAAATCTAGATTTTTAATTGGTAGCATTTTTTCCCTTATTGATATAACTATTTATTAAACATACATTATATATATTTATTACTTAAATATCTCGATAACATAACATTTTCTATAAAGCCTATAATTAGGGTGTCAGTATAAATAATATTACAAATAAATATTTCAATTTTCGAGTATAGTTCATATCTCTATAGTATTTAAAAGAGATGTTTGAAATTCTAAATTTAGGTAAGTCAAAAAATTAAAACACAAGAAGCTTTAGAATTTAAAGAGTCAAGGCAGACAAGTTTTTAGAGGCAGAAGCTTACTGAAGTAAGTGACTGTCTCTAAAAAGGAAGGTGAACGTAGAATATTTAAAAAGCTAAAGCTTCTTAAATGTGATAATTTGGCGCTTCATTAGTTATCGTTACATCATGAACATGAGATTCTTTTAATCCTGCTGATGTAATCTCCACAAACTCCGCTCTCTCTTGGAACGTAGGAATATCTTTACTTCCTAAATACCCCATAGAACTTCTTAAACCACCCGCAAATTGGTGAATGATATCTGCAATCTCACCTCGGTAAGCCACTCGTCCTTCAATTCCTTCAGGTACGAGTTTATCTGCGGCTGTTCCTTCTTGGAAATATCTGTCTGTACTTCCTTTGCTCATTGCACCAATTGAACCCATACCTCGATATGATTTGAACTTTCTTCCTTGGAACAAAATCACTTCACCAGGACTCTCTTCAGTACCAGCTAATGCACTTCCCATCATAACACAGCTTGCACCAACGGCTAACGCTTTTGCAACATCCCCAGAGTATTTAATACCCCCATCTGCAATCACAGGAACACCGTGTTTAGCTGCTTCAGCCGCACACTCATCAATCGCAGAAATTTGAGGAACCCCAACCCCTGCAACGATTCTTGTAGTACAAATAGATCCTGGTCCAATACCTACTTTAACCGCATCTGCTCCTGCTTTGATTAAATCTGCTGTTGCTTCAGCTGTTGCCACGTTACCAGCAATGACTTGAACATTGAGCTCTTTTTTAATCAAAGCAACCGTGTCTAAAATCCCTTTTGAGTGTCCGTGCGCTGAGTCAAGTACCAGTACGTCAACTCCAGCTTCAACCAATGCAGTTGCTCGGTCAAGTTGTCCAACCCCAATAGCAGCACCCACTCGTAATCGTCCAAATGTATCTTTAATAGAGTTTGGATAGTCTCGTTTTTTATTGATGTCTTTGATTGTAATAAGACCAATGAGTTTGTTATTTTCATTTACAATAGGCAGTTTCTCGATTTTGTTTTGGTGCATTACTTCAGCCGCGTCTTCTAAAGTAGTACCCTCTTTAGCCGTCACTAAAGGCATTTTGGTCATTTTATCTTTTACTTTTGCAGTAAAGTCTTTTGTAAATCGCATGTCTCTGTTGGTTAAAATACCCATCAATTTATTGTTTTCATCCACAACTGGAACCCCAGAGATTTTATACTCTGCCATAATATCTTCAGCATCTTGAAGGGTTTGTTCTGGTGTGATCGTAAATGGGTCAATGATCATCCCACTCTCACTCTTTTTCACTTTTTTCACTTGCATCACTTGTGATTCAATGTCCATGTTTTTGTGGATAATTCCAATTCCACCTAAACGCGCCATTGCAATCGCCGCTCTGTATTCAGTTACCGTATCCATAGCCGCACTTACAAAAGGAGTATTAAGGGTAATCTCTTTTGTCAGTTTTGTCTCTAAACTCACCTCTTTTGGTAAAACTTCAGACTTTGCTGGTACTAATAAAACATCTTCAAATGTTAAAGCTCTTTTTCTAATTCTCATGGTCTATCCCTTATTTTGTATAATTGACTTGTTGTTCTAAACTTAATGCACCATCAAACACGGTTTGTTCGTCAAATGCACGCCCTATTAATTGAAGTCCTACTGGCATTCCTTCACTGTTTTTTGCCACTGGCAATGACAATGCAGGCAACCCAGCAAGGTTCACGGAAATGGTATAAATATCACTTAAGTACATCTCCAATGAGGTTTTGAAGCTTCCAAACTCAGGAGCAGTTGTAGGAGCTACTGGAGAGAGGATTAAATCGGCTTCTTTAAAAATGGCTTCATACTCATCTTTGATTAAGTGTCGCACTTTTTGTGCTTTGATATAATAAGCGTCATAGTATCCTGAACTAAGAACAAATGACCCCAACATAATTCTTTTTTGTACCTCTTGTCCAAATCCTTCTGATTTGGTTTTAACATACATCTCTTTTAAACCACCCTCACCTTTTCGGTTTCCGTATCGAACACCATCAAGTCGTGAGAAGTTGGCTGAAGCTTCAGCCGTTGCAACGATATAGTATGAAGATAAAATCTTAGAGGTATCTACCATGTTTTTGTGAATAATGGTATGCCCAGCTGCTTCTAACGCTTCAACAGCTTTTTGGTGTCCCTCTTTGATATCATCACTGGCTTGTTCAATGAAGTTATCAATCACTGCAATGGTCAACTTTCTATTTGGGTTTAAATTAGGTGCAACTGCCGGTGATGTTTGGTTTGAAGAGGTTGAGTCCATTGGATCATGCCCTGCTATGATGTCGTATAAAATTGCGGCATCTTCTACATTTTGTGTGATAGGTCCCACTTGATCAAGTGACGAAGAGTATGCGGCAATCCCGTATCGAGAAACTCGACCATAGGTTGGTTTCATTCCCACGCAACCACAGTATGCTGCTGGTTGTCGAATACTTCCACCCGTATCCGTACCCAGTGCAGCCACTGCAAGTCCAGCTGCTACAGCTGCGGCACTTCCACCAGAACTTCCACCTGGAACTTTTAAAGTGTTGATTGGATTTAACGTCTTACCATAACAAGAAGTCTCCGTGGAACTTCCCATTGCAAGTTCGTCCATGTTGGTTTTACCTAATGGTGCTAACCCTGCTTCGTGTAGTTTATTGATTACCGTTGCGTTATAAGGAGAGATGTACCCTTTTAAAATATTACTGGCGCAAGTGATTTCCCAGTTTTTTACATTGATATTATCTTTAATAGCAATAGGAATACCGCTACCTGACTCATTTAAGTCTTGGTTCGTTAACTGCTCAATATACGCACCCAGCTCTTTATTGTTTTTGATTTTTTCTTTTAGTTCGTCTCTTAAACTCTCAATTTCACTGCTGCTTAGAGCAAGTGCTTCTTTTAATGTGATCAATGAATGCTCCTATCTTTCACTCTGAGTCATATTTAGTAGGTGATATGACTTATTAAACAAGGCAATATTATACTATAAAATTCATTAAAAATCAGCCTAAAAAACTCTGGCCTTTTTCAGAGTAGTCGGCATTTTTTGGGTACAAAAAAAGGCCAAAGCACCGCTTTGACCTTTTTTCAAATTCGTAAAAAAATTATACGAATGAAATGAATGCCATTGGTGTAGCATCCCCTCGTCTGATTCGAGTTTTGATAATTGATGTGTATCCACCGTTTCTGTCAACATACTTTGGTGCAATTTCATTGATCAATTTTTTAGTTGCTTCTTTATCTTGTAGTAATGCAAACACTGCTCTGTGAGTGTTGAAATCTGCATTTCTAGCAGTAGTCACTAATCTCTCAATGTATCTTTTTAACTCTTTTGCTTTTGGAACTGTTGTTTCAATTTTTTCTCTCTCAATGATAGCGATTGCTAAGTTTTTTAACAATGCTTTTCTATGAGAAGAAGTTCTGTTTAACTTTCTATATCCGTGCTTATGTCTCATATTAAACCTTTATTATGCTTTTAACTGCTCAAGCTTTCTTCGTAAAGCTGATGCGATATTTTCTGGAAGTGTCTCTTCGATTGGGAAACCAAGTGACTCAAGTTTCTCAGCAATTTCATCGAATGATTTTTTACCAAGATTTTTGATGTTCTTAACTTCCACTTCACTCATAAGTACTAACTCACCTAAGAATTTTAACCCTGATCTGTCTAAAGAGTTGAAGCTTCGAGCACTTAAGTTTAAGTCTTCAATCTTAACAACCAAATCTTTTAACTCAGTTGGCTCTTCACCACTCTCACTTACCGTTACTTCTGATAGATCAAATACTTTATTGAAAACCGACATTTGAGAATACATAACTGATACAGACTCTTTGAATGCATCGATTGGAGAAATTTGTCCATTTGTTTGAATATCAAATACCGCTTTTTCATAGTTAGGGTTGTCTTCAACCAACATTTTTTCAATGTTGTAAACCACTTTTTTAACTGGTGTAAAGAATGCATCAATTGGAATGTAATCGTTGCTTACAATCTCTCTGATATCTTCTGAAGGCATATAACCAATACCTTTTTGAATGATCACTGAGAATGTAAGATTACAGTCACTGTTGATAGTTGCTAAGTGTACATCTGGGCTAACAATCTCAACATCAGCGTTAGCTAAATCTGCACCTTTAATCTCTTTTGGTCCGTCAAAAGAGTATTCAGCAACGACTTGCTCTTCATCACTAGTAATTTTAAATTTAATGTTCTTAAGATTAATAATAAAAATAGCAATATCTTCAAGCATACCTCGTAACGAGTCAAATTCATGACTTGCACCCTCAATTTTCACCGCAATTGGTGCGTAACCAACTGAACTTGAAAGAAGAAGTCTTCTTAAAGGGTGCGCTAAAGTAATAGCAAACCCACTTTCAAATGGATAAGCTGTTACTTTTGCTTGCGTGTCACTAATGGCCTCGATTTCAACTTCTGTTGGTAAAAACGGTGTATCTGCGAATTTCTTCATATGCTGCCTTATGCTTTATTATTTAGAATATAACTCTACGATTAATCTTTCTTCAACTGGAATAACAACTTCTTCTCTTGTTGGAATTCTTGTAAAGATACCAAATACTTTATCTTTATCTACATCAACCCATTCAACCATACCCGTTTGGTTAGTTAATTCAAGTGCTCTTGCAACTTGTGGATTAGATTTAGATTTTTCTTTGATTTCAACTTTTTGACCTGGTTTAACGATGAAAGAAGGAATATCAACTTTTTTACCATCTACTAAAACGTGTCCGTGAGTTGTAAATTGTCGTGCATTTGCTCGAGTTGTAGCAAATCCCATTCTATAAACAACGTTGTCTAATCTTTGCTCGATTAAAGTAATAAGGTTTGCCCCTGTGTTACCTTCTCTTCGTGCTGCTTCTTTAAAGTATTTTCTGAATTGTTTTTCAGAAACACCGTAAAGGTATTTTGCTTTTTGTTTCTCTCTTAATTGTAAACCGTACTCAGAGATTTTCGTTCTTCTTTGTCCGTGTTGTCCTGGAGGGAAAGGTCTTTTTTCTAATGCAGATTTTCCGTTAAGTCTTCTCTCACCTTTTAATCCAAGGTCTGCATCCAATCTTCTTTCGATTTTTTCTACTGGTCCTCTATATCTTGCCATTACCTACTCCTTACACTCTTCTTCTCTTAGGAGGTCTACAACCATTATGTGGTAATGGTGTAACGTCCTTGAACCATTTAACAGTGATACCATCAATTGCACCAATTGATTTAACTGCAGTGTCTCGTCCAGAACCTGGCCCTTGAACTTTGATACCTACGTTTTTAATACCATGTTCCATTGCTTTATTCATAGCATCTTCAACAGCTTGTTGTGCTGCGAATGGAGTAGATTTTTTGCTCCCTTTGAACCCTAAGTTACCAGCACTTGACCATGCGATCGCATTACCAGCTGCATCAGTAACAGTTACCATTGTGTTGTTAAACGTTGCTGCAATGTGTACGATACCGTCAGCAATATTCTTTTTTACTACTTTTTTTCTAGTTACTTTTCTTTTTGCCATCAGTTATCCTTACTTCGCTGCTGCACCAACAGTTTTCTTTTTACCTTTTCTAGTTCGAGCATTAGTTTTAGTCTTTTGCCCTCTACAAGGTAAACCTTTTCTGTGTCTTAAACCTCTGTATGAACCTAAATCCATTAAAGCTTTAATATCCATAGCAACTTTCTTTCTTAAATCCCCTTCTACCATGTAGTTTTCTTGGATCTCTTTACGAATGTTCGCTGCTTCATCTTCTGTTAACTCGTGAGCTCTTTTGTTGTAATCAATTCCAACAGCATCTAAGATTAATCTTGAATTGTGTAAACCAATTCCGTAAATGTACGTTAATGCGTACTCCATTCTTTTTTTGTTTGGTAAATCAACACCTGCGATTCTTGCCATGTCTTTTTATCCTTGTCTTTGTTTGTGTTTTTTAGTTTCGCAGATCACTCTTACGATTCCTCTTCTTTTGACAATTTTACACTTGTCACACATCTTTTTAACCGAAGCTCTAACTTTCATTGTTGCTTTCCTTTGTGTTTATTGTCATTTTCCAACAGGCAAGAAGCCCTAAAAAAAGTGAAGTGTATCACTTTTTTATGCTTCGCACCGACATTTAATGTAAGCTGTAAGCAAACCAAAGGTCAGAACAAAACAAGCGTACTACCTGAGCATCTGCTTCAAGTACCCTCACTTTTTTGCTCCTTACCAACTCTTTATAAAACACACAAGTATTTAATAAAAAATTCTTCAATGGTTGAAAAATGGAGTTGGATTATAATAAATTTTTGCTTAAAGAATCTTGAATAATGCGTTTAATAAATTAATATTTTTTTTGCTAGAATAGAACTATGTATGCAAGGAGCAGCTAAAATGAGCAATACCATTAAAATATTGGGGGCCTTTGGAAGCAAAGGGGTCAATTTTAATTCCACCTGTCTACAGATAGACAAACACATCTTAATTGATGCAGGTAATATTCTTGCAGGCCTTGGCGATGATGCTAAATATATCAATCACATATTTCTTTCGCACTCCCATTTAGACCATCTTATTGATATACCATTTTTTATAGATACTTTTTTTACTCATCGACAAACACCTCTTTATATTTATGGTCGACAAAAAACCCTTGATGATCTGCATCAATACATTTTAAACAATGATATATGGCCTGATTTTACCAAAATTGAACTTATTAACAAACAACACAATGCCATTGTTTTTAAACCCATTGAATTGGGTGAAACGATTACTTTTGAGAACTGCTCACTAAAAGCCATAGAGAATAACCACACCGAATCAAGTTGTGGTTATGTGATTACAAAAAATGGTGTCGCGACACTTTTTAGTTCGGATACGTACTTGTGTGACCCCTTGATCGAAGAGATTAATAGTAACAATATCATCAAATCTGCCATTTTTGATGTTTCATTTCCATCTTCATTTAAACAACTTGCCCTTGCAAGCAAACACCTCACTCCTGCACTTTTAAAAGAACAATTGAGTTTATTAAAAAGAGAAGATGTACGCATTTATGTGAATCATCTCAAACCCTCTTTTTATGACACCATCACCAATGAAATCAATGATTTAGAACTGCTTTTAAATGATGGCATGATTTTAAAAGATGGGGACATCATTGATTTAACCAATCAAGAGCCCATCATCAATGAGTGTGGCGTCAAACCCAAAGATATTAAAGAACTCATTGAGATTGGACACTCTCTTACAAGTGAAAAGAACTTTGATGTTCTTATGGAAAAAATTTTAATTGCAGCTAAAAACTTCACCGATTCGGATGCAGGAACATTGTATTTAATGGATGAAGAGGATAATCACCTTCAATTTACTGTGGTACAAACCGATTCCTTGAACATCAAAATGGGTGGAACACAAGACGAAATCACATGGCCAGCGTTGCCACTTTATATTGATGATAAGCCCAATAAACAGATGGTAGCCGCTCTGTGTGCTTTGGAGAATAAACTGATTAATATCCATGATGTGTACAATGAAGTGGGTTTTAACTTTGAAGGAACCAAAAACTTTGATAAAAGCACAGGGTATCGTACTAAGTCAATGCTGGTTGTTCCCATGATTGGTCACGAAGGCGATGTTATTGGTGTTTTACAACTGCTTAATAAAAAAGATGCAAAAGGTGAAACCATCACTTACACTCGAGATGATGAAAAGCTTATTCAATCCATGGCCTCACAAGCAGCCATCTCGATTTCAAACCGACAGCTTATTGATGGGTTAGAAGGGTTATTGAACTCCTTTATGAAATCTATTGCTGCAGCTATTGATGAGAAATCTCCTTACACAGGGGGTCATATTGGACGTGTGGCACAAATATCTGAAATGATTGTCAATGCAATTAATGAAGATGATGGAGTTTATAAAGATAAATTTTTCAACGAAGATGAAATCAAAGAGATTAAAATTGCGGCGTGGATGCACGATATTGGAAAAATCACTACACCTGAATATGTGGTTGATAAAGCACGAAAACTGCAAACCATTCATGACAGAATCTCTGAAATCCAAACCCGTTTTGAACTGCTTAAAACCCAACAGCACATTGAACTGCTTAAAGGCAACATCGATGAAAAATCATACCAAAAAACCCTTCAAACACTTGATGAAGAGTTTGCCTTTATCAAACAATCAAACGTGGGTGGAGAGTTTATGAAAGATGAGGATTTGGCACGTATTGAACAAATTGCACAACGCACTGTTACGATTAATGGTGAAGATCGACCACTGTTAAGTGAAAATGAAGTCTATAACCTCTCCATTCGAAAAGGGACACTCACCAACGAAGAGCGACATGTCATTAACAACCACGCACTTATCTCTATAAAGATGCTTGAATCACTGCCATTTCCTAAAAAGCTTAAACGTGTGCCAATGATTGCAGGTGGTCACCATGAAAAAATTTGTGGTGGAGGATATCCATTTAACCTTAAAGGTGATGAAATCACTTTTGAGGCAAGAATCTTAGCGGTTGCCGATATCTTTGAAGCTTTGACCGCACATGACCGACCATACAAAGATGCTAACTCGCTCAATCAGAGTTTGAGAATCCTTTCATTTATGGCAAAAGATCAAGAGTTGGATAAAGATATTATTAAATTCTTCGTAAGCAAAGGGTTACACATGGAGTATGCAAAAATGAATCTCAAAGAGAGTCAAATGGATGAAGTCACGGTTGACTTTGAACAACTATAAGGAGTACGCATGAAAGAACAATTACTGTATGAAAATGAGTTTATTAAAATTAAAATAGAAAATAACGAACTGCCATGGCTGAAAATCTTCACGCAAGAACCTTATAAAGAGTTCAGCCAATGTGATATGAGAACACGTTTAGAGATATTCCAAACACTGGATATCATTGAAAAAGAGATGTTGGAATACTTTGAACCAGAGAAGATTAACATTGCTTCATTTGGGAACTATGTGCCGCATGTACATTTTCATATCATGGCTCGATTTAAAGAGGATGCTTATTTCCCAGAGAGTGTTTGGGGAGAGAAACAAAGAGAGTCAAAGCTCAAACTCAAAGCATTCAAGCCTTTTTTTGAACAGCTTTTAACAAAATTGGAAGCACCAACGAGTTAGTTTAACTCGTTTTTTGCTCTTTTCGGATATCCGTGATGGTTTTACCGCCAATGGCGTAATTGTCTGTTGAAACTTCGTTGATTACCACCACGGCACTTTTACCACCACGTCCAAAGACTTCATCAAACACAGATGTCATTTTGTATGCCAATTGCTCTTTTTGCTCTTTGGTTGCACCACCATCTTCGTGTGTCATGGTTATATTAATAATAGGCATTTTATCCGTCCTGATTGATTTTTTTGATTAACTCTTGCAAGACCGCATCGGCTTTATCGTGTTCAATTTGACAACCGCCCGCAGCATGGTGTCCCCCGCCACCATAAGAAAGCATCAGCTCTCCAACATTGGTTTTTGACGTTTTATTGATGATGGACTTTCCTGTACTGTAAACCACATTTTGTTTATCTTTTCCCCACACCGCATGAATAGAGATATTGGTTTGAGGGTACATGGCATAGATTAAGAAACGGTTTCCAGGATAGATGATCTCTTCATTTCGGTAATCGATGATAATAAGATTTTCATACATCGTTGAGCAACGTTTGAGTTGTTCTTCAAACTCCTCTTTGTATTTAAAATACAAATCCACGCGTTCTTTTACATCGGGCAGTTGTAAGATATCTTCGATGCTATGGTCAGCACAGTAGTCAATCAAGTCCATCATAAGTTGGTAGTTAGAGACTCTGAACTCTCGGAATCTTCCAAGACCTGTTCGAGAATCCATCAAGAAGCTAAGCAGGTCCCAGCCTTGTGGATTTAAAATATCCTCTTTTGAGAATCGTGCTGCATCGGCTTTATTGGCTGCAGCCATCATGGCGTCAAAATTGGCAGGAAATTTCTCTTTTCCCCCATAATAGTCATACACCACTTGTGCTGCACTTGGTGCGTCGGGGTCAATGATGTGATTGTCTACTTTTTCATTTCTTAATGTTTCACTGAAATGGTGGTCAAAGGCAATATGTACCCCTTTTACATAGGGCAAGTTGGTTGTGATGTCATCGCCTGTAATCTCAATTTTGCCATCTTGCATATCTTTGGGATGTACGAAAATAATCTCATTGACAATGTTCAAATACTTAAGCAGTGTTCCACACACTAAACCATCCATATCGCTTCGTGTAACAAGTCTAAACTTTTTCTCAGCCATGAAAAACTCCAAATGCTTTTTTAAAACTAATCGTTGATATTTCTCTTTCTATGAATGATATTCATTATTATACATAGTAATTTATTTTAACATGATACGACTTAAAAGTGATGAGAAGTAAAAAAGAAAAAAGGCAAACAGAGCAAATAAATTTGCTCTGTAAAAAGTGAAGTGTATAGCCTATTTTTTGTTAATGAAGTTTGCGATTACATCGCCCATTTCTGTTGTTGTAACCACTGATTTTGCATCATAAGAAGCGATGTCTTTTGTTCGGTACCCTTCTTTAAGTGCTCGTTTAATTGCTGCATCAATCATATTGGCAGCCTCTTCTTCACCTAAAGAGTATCTTAGCATCATTCCTGCACTCTCAATCGTTGCGATTGGATTGGCAATTCCTTGCCCTGCAATATCAGGAGCTGAACCATGAATTGGTTCATAAATAGCTGTTTTATCCCCTGTTGAAGCAGATGGTAACAATCCAATAGAGCCCACCACCATAGAAGCAGTATCCGATAAAATGTCTCCAAAAATGTTTCCAGTAACGATTACATCAAACTGTTTTGGGTTACGAACTAATTGCATTGCCGCATTGTCAACATACATGTGTGTTAACTCTACTTCTGGGTAATCTTTGGCAATCTCTTCCATGGTATCTCTCCACAGTTGAGACACTTCAAGAACGTTTGCTTTATCCACTGAACACACACGTTTGTCTCGCTTCATTGCTAAATCAAATGCAGTTTTACCGATTCTTTCAATCTCTGGTTTTGTATATACCATGGTATTGAATGCTTTAAATCCATCATTCTCTCTTGGCTTACCAAAGTAAATTCCACCAATAAGCTCTCGAACCACCATGATATCGACACCCTCAATTACTTCAGGTTTCAATGTTGAAGCATTCACTAACTCATCATAAATAATAGCTGGTCGCAGGTTTGCATACACCCCCATTGCTTCTCTGAAGTTTAAAAGCCCTGTTTCAGGTCGTAAATCTCTTGGTAAAGTGTCCCATTTTTCTCCACCAATAGCACCAAACAGACACGCATCTGAGTTTAAAACACCTTTTACTGTCTCATCAGGAAGAGGTTTTCCAGTCACATCAATCGCAATACCACCCATTAAATACTCTGTGTAGTTCAATGTAAAGCCACACGCGTATGAAACTGCATCTAAAACTTTAATCGCCTCATCGACAATTTCTGGACCAATTCCATCACCTTTGATAATTGAAATATTATATGTTTTCATGCTCAGTTTCCTTTTGACATTTCTGCTTTTGCATAGTTGATTAATCCACCCGTTGCAATCAGTTCTTGCATGAAGTCTGGAATGGGAATAAACTTGTATGTTTTGTTGGTTGTATTGTTGGTAATTTCACCTGCATCTAAATCTATAGAGATGGTCTCTCCCTCTTTAATCTCTAAAGACTCTGGGAGTTCAAAGATTGGTAATCCCATATTAAATGCATTTCTGTAAAAAATTCGTGCAAAAGATGGTGCAACAACTGCGGCAACACCAGCAGCTTTCAATGCGATTGGCGCGTGTTCTCTTGAACTTCCACAACCAAAGTTTTCACCGGCCACAATAATATCACCCTTGCTGAGTTTTTTAGGAAAATCAGGATCTGCATCTTCCATAACATATTTTGCCAAGTGCTCAGGATCTGAACTGTTTAAATATCTTGCAGCAATAATAATATCTGTATCAATATTCGCTCCAAAATTCCAAACTTTACCTGTAATTTTATTCATATTTTGCCTTTTTAAACCAGTTATAATCGCCTAAAACAGCGACTTTCCTAACGTAAATATTGTTTTTAAGAACCGTATTGTACCTAAAATTTAAAAAATAATTTATTAAGCGAGTCAAATTAATCATTTTTTTAGGGAATTTCGGTATAATATAGCCCATTATTAAAGAGAGGTACTTATAACGAATGGCAGTTAAAGACATAAATAAAGCAATCGAGTCTATCGTTAAAGATAACAAAGACTCAGTACTTACCTATGAAAAGATAATCAAAATTTTTCCCAAGGCTCCATCAGGTGCAAATGTTAAAAAACTTTTAGCACTGGTTCAACTGTTTAATGTAACACTCATCTCTTCTCAAGAACAAGCCAAACGAATGAATGCAGCTGAAGCAAAAAGAAAAGAAGATTTACGAAACAAAAAAGAGAATGAAGATAACGTTTACGACCTTTTGAAAAATAAAGAGCTGTTAGAGTGGAGTCGTTCTGATTCACCCGTACGTATGTACTTACGTGAAATGGGACAAATCCCTCTTTTAACGAAAGAGGAAGAGATTGAAATCTCAAAAAAAATTGAAACAGGTGAAGATGTTATTTTAGATGCCATCTGCTCTGTTCCATACTTAATCGATTTTATTTTAGAGTACAAAGAACCTCTTGTAAACAGAGAGAGAAAAGTAAAAGAGCTCTTTAAAAACTTCGATGATGAAGACAATGATGATGACTCTGATGACGATAACGACAGCGACGATGATGACGATATCGATGATGATGAAAATCCAGAAGATTCTAAAAAACAAAAGAAACTTGACAAACGAGCGGAAGCAATTATTGCATCGTTTAAAGTGTTAGAAAAAGCAAAAAAAGATTGGATGAAATTCATTGCAAAAGAGCCAGAATATGACGCAAACGATGAAGTAGATGTCATGCAACACGAACTTGCAATTGCCTTTAAAAAGAAGATCTTAAAAGAGGCATTGATTGATTTAGGACCAACGTCTAAACTCATTACAGAGATCGTAAAAGCGATGGAAACGGCACTTAAATCTGACACTGGGTTTGATTCAGAACTCAAACGATTGGAGTACAAACTTCCACTGTTTAACGAAACTCTGGAGAAAAACCACCAAAAGCTTTTAGATAATATTATTAACTTATCAAAAGCACAAATTACAGCTTCTGTACCTGAAGCAACGATGGTTTCTACCTATATGGAAATCAAGAAGTTGTTCCAAACAAAAGAGGCGAGTAAAGGTGGCTTTGATTTAGAACCTGAAGAGTTAAAAGATGTTTTAGAACAGATTAAACGGGGTAAAAAAATCACCGATGAAGCCAAAACACGTATGGCCAAATCAAACTTACGACTCGTTGTTTCTATTGCGAAACGTTACACCAACCGAGGCTTGCCATTTTTGGACTTGATTCAAGAAGGAAACATTGGATTAATGAAAGCCGTGGATAAGTTTGAATACAAAAAAGGGTACAAATTCTCTACGTATGCAACGTGGTGGATTCGACAAGCCATCTCACGTGCGATTGCAGACCAAGCACGAACCATTCGTATTCCAATTCACATGATTGAAACCATTAACCGTATTAATAAAATCATCCGAAAAGGAATCCAAGAGAACGGTAAAGAACCCGATGTAGAAGATATCGCAAAAGAAGTGGGTCTTCCAGTGGATAAAGTCAAACAAGTTATTAAAATCACGAAAGAGCCGGTTTCTCTTGAAGCACCTATTGGGTCTGATGATGATGGTAAATTTGGTGACTTCGTTCCAGATGAAAAAGCACCAACTCCCGTTGATAACATCATGAAAGAGGATTTACAAAATCAAATTGATCAAATCCTTGGACAATTGAATGAACGAGAGCAAGCCGTTGTTAGAATGAGATTTGGTCTTATGGATGATGAGAGTGACCGAACACTTGAAGAGATTGGAAAAGAGCTTACGGTTACCAGAGAGCGTGTAAGACAGATAGAATCACGTGCAATTAAGAAGTTAAAACACCCTAAAGTTGGTAAAAATTTAAAAAATTACGTAGAGAGTTAATTTTAATATATGAATTTTTTTGAAAACTGGGTTGAACTTGATCTAAACCCGATAATTACATTTTCGAATACGGGTAAACTTCTTTACTCAAACGCAGAAGCGCAGTTCTTGCTCAATCGTATAGACGCTAAAGAGCTATACGATATCGCAATAAAATATGCGCCTGCGACGTACGGCTTTAATACAACTTACATCAATCTTCCTATAAAGAACTATGTATTTTATGCCATCACTGTGGGCTATGAAAATGAAGATGAACTTCATATCAAGCTCTACAAATCAACCATGGTGAAAAAAGAGAATAAAATCTCTACTAAAAATGGAGAGATTGCTAATATCTTTACGATTGTTGATTTGAACATCAGTACTCAAAAAACCAAAAAAGAGATTAATTTCATTAAAAACTATGACCCCTCGATTCCTGAATTTAAAATGATGGTTCCAGAGCTTCTAAAGGTCATAGGAAAAATTTATGAATCATTTGATGAGTGCACGATTATCACCACATCCATCAAACTAAAAATCGGTGAGTATATCCGAATTGATAATGAGAAGTACTCCCTGATATCTATTGAGATTATCAGTGATGGTGAATTAAACTTCCAAGAGAGTCTGGATAATGCTTCAAACTCCTCTTACATTTTAACCATTGAAGATAAAAAAGCTACGATTGATCTGCCACTGATTTTGAACTGAGATTCACAGCAAGTGTTGCAAGGGTGACTGTAAGAAGCCCTGCAATATATGCAAAGACATGTAATAAGCCATTGTTATTTAAAGCAAAAAATCCAAAAATCAAAACCATGTATCCTAGAATACGATAGACTGATGCAAAACCACTGGCAGAAAAAATGGCATTTTTAATGCTGTGTTGTTTGATTTTCTTCTTCTCTTGTGTGATGATCTCTTTGATTTCAGAAGCGGAGTACTGCTCTTTTTCTTCATTAATCTCAGAGTATAAATCAAAAGGGTCATCAATTTTATCAATCGCATCTTGCTCATCCAAAGCATTGTTTGATGTCTCTACCCCTTTAAGACGATTTTGAATATTTTTTTTATATCCCCAAAATGAACCCAAAGTGATTAACATGGCAGATATAAATGCCACTTGTGTATTTAAAAGCCACAAATAGTTATTGGCAATGATACAAACAAGTATCACTGCCACATCTAAGATAAGGTAAATTTTTACAAATTGCTTAATAATCGTCGTCGTCATCTTTATCGTTATCACCATATTTAGCTCGGTGGGCATATCGAGGATCATTTTCTAAACCTTCATAGGTTTTTTGAGCTCGTTTATAGGCTTTGTAGATATTTAATCCCGCAGCTGCCAATCCCCAAAATACTCCCAGCCACAACGTCCAAGTTTGTCCCGTCCAATCTTTTAAAAGCATTCCAATACCTACACCCATAGCAACGGCTACAACCATAGAAATACCTAAAGACAAAGAGTCAAGGGCTTGAATCTTATCTTGGTGTTTGGGTTTTTTGTTTACTTCTTCGTTACTCATAAAGTCTCCATAATTTCATCGGCTGCAGTGATGCATGCATCAATTTCATCATTGGTAATGGTTGTACACATAAATCCAACTTCATACTGACTGCACGCAAAATAGAAACCTCGTTTTAACATCTCTTGGTGGAAAGTTGCAAATCGTTCGAAGTCACACTCCCCTACTTCTTTGAAGTTATTGGGCATCTTCTCACAAAAGAAAAAGCCAAACATGCTTCCTCGTGTTCCAACTTGTAAAGGAATATTGTGTTTTGTTGCTGCTTCTTTAAGTCCATTGACCAATCGTTGAGATTTCGCTTCTAGCTCAGTGTAAACAGATGGGTTACTTTTTAGTTTTCGTAAACTCACAAGTCCTGCCGCCATGGCTACTGGATTACCGCTGAGTGTCCCTGCTTGATACACCGTACCTTCTGGGCTTAAGTGAGACATGATGGCTTTAGAAGCTGCAAACGCTCCAACAGGCATCCCGGCACCAATCACTTTACCAAAAGTAATGATATCTGCATTTTGCTCAACTAATCCATGTGCTCCAGTTAATGAAGCTCTGAAGCCTGACATGACTTCATCAAAAATCAACAATGCACCATGGGCATCACACAGCTCTCGACACGTTTGTAAAAACTCTTTAGTTGCTGGAACTAATCCCATGTTTCCTGCAATGGGTTCAATGATGATACACGCAATATCGTTTGAGTCTTTAAAACATTTTTTTAAATTCTCAATGTTGTTGTACTCACATAAAAGGGTGTGTTTGGTTAAGTCTGCTGGCACACCTGGAGAGCTTGGTGCTCCAAAGGTCGCAAGACCTGAACCTGCTTGTACTAAAAGTGAATCCGAGTGCCCGTGATAACACCCTTCAAATTTAATGATGTCATTTTTCCCTGTTACCCCACGAGCAAGTCTGATAGCAGACATGGTTGCTTCTGTTCCAGAACTTACAAATCGAACTTTATCGATGTTCTCATACATCTCAACAATTTCAGCTGCAAGCTTTGTTTCAAGTTCTGTGGGTGCACCAAAACTCAACCCTTTTTTCACTGTGTTTAAAACAGCTTCTTCAATATCTTTATCACAGTGTCCAAAAATAAGAGGTCCCCAACTTTGAACAAAATCCAAATATCTGTTTCCATCAATATCAACTAAATATGATCCTTCACCTCGGTCAATAAAAGGAGGTACTCCTCCTACACTTTTGAATGCTCTTACAGGTGAGTCAACTCCACCTGGAATAACTGATTGTGCTTCTTCATATGCTTTGAGCGATTTATCATACATCATTTTAATCCTATTAATAGTTTTTCTCTCCATCACTTTAAGAATTTTCTTTGTGTCTTGGAGTAATTTAAAAGCAACATTGTACTATAATCTACCCATGAAAAACCTCATATATGCACTTATTTTATCAATAATTATTCATATTCTTTTTTTATCCAACTATAAAGTGACACCAGTCAATAAAGACTCTGCACAAAATAAAGCAGATAAAAAAGTTCAAGCTTCCAATGTACGTTTTGTCAAACTGCAACAAGCCAAAAAAGAGCCTGAACCTAAAAAAGCAGTTGAAAAAAAAGAACCTCCAAAGCCACTTAAAAAAGTAAAAGAACAAAAACCACAGCCCAAACGACCGGTGGTTAAAGAGGCAAAAAAAACGGTACCTAAACCCACGGTTAAATCTGAAGCCATTCCAAACTACATGAAGCCACTGCCTAACAAAGCCCAAACTGATTTGCAAAAAGCTCAAAAAAAACTTCAAAAAGAGAATCTCTCTGATTACATGGTTGCACCCAATATGGACTATAATATGCTCGATCAAATCACTAAAAGTTATCTTAAACTCTATGGAGAAGAGTACAACTCTTTTACAGAAGTTCAGAAAATATTTTTAAAAAACAACTTACGGGATATTGGGCGCATCACAGAGCACTATTTACGATACCCCTATTTGGCCATACGTTTAAAACAACAAGGAACCAATATCGTAGAGTTCATACTCTATCCCAATGGAGATATCTCAGATTTAAGATTGAGCAGTTCTTCTGGTTCCACTTCACTGGATGAAAACACGATTGAGACCATAAAAATTGCGTATAAAGATTATCCAAGACCTAAAGAACCCACAAAAATAAAAATTTATGTCAACTATTTTGGAAACTTTTATTAACACAAAAAAGGAGTTATGATGAGCAATTCTGTACTAGAACACGGTTTAAGTATTGGTTTACATCGTCTCAACAATGAGTTTTATATGAAATTGGTCATTAAAGGTAGACTGACACACGAGGATTATGAAATCATAACACCATTGTTGGATAATGCTGTACAAGGCGTTCAGCAAGCTCAAATTAAAGCCTTGATTGATGCACGTGATTTTGATGGTTGGGATTTACATGCTGCATGGGATGATTTAAAACTGGGATTAAAACACAACAAAGAGTTTATTAAAGTAGCTTATGTTGGAAGTAAAGAGTGGGAAGAGCGCTTAATTAAAATATCCAACTGGTTTACATGTGCAGATATGCAATATTTTGAAGATATCTCAGAAGCGATGCTTTGGTTAGAGTTATAACTTTCGTTCGTAGTTATACAAATCTTTATATCTGAATGCCAACAAGTTTTCTAAAATTGCCATAATTACAATAAAGGTGATAAACGAACTTCCTCCATAAGAAAAAATAGGCAAAGGAAGCCCTACTACAGGAGCAAACCCTAAGACCATTAAAATATTGATGCTCATATTAAAAAATATCAGTAGCCCTAAACCTGAAGCAAAGGCCCGTACAAGATAGTCATCTTTGGAGGAGTAGTTCATAGAAAGCAGGTGTGTTATGAGCAACAAATAAATCAGAATCAATCCCAATGCTCCTATAAAACCATATCGTTCAACATAATACGCAAAGATAAAATCACTCGTTGCAATAGGCAAAAACTTCAACTGCGTTTGTGTGGCATCTTCTTGGTCTTTCCCAAACAATCCACCTGAACCAATGGCAATGATCGATTGCTGTACGTGATAACTGGGTTCATCTGAAATAAAATCAGTGATTCTTTTTTTCTGATAATCTTTGATTAAATAGGTGTAAATTAAAGGGGATGCCAATGCTATCACAATAAAAATAGTCGCCCAAATCTTCCAACGCACACCCACGACAAAAAGCGTACCATACCCCACTAATAAAAGAACAAGTGCCGTTCCCAAATCTGGCTCTTTGGCAATCAATACAAAGGGAAGCAGAATATAAAACGAAATATGAATAAACTCTTTAAGTTTATACCCCCCTTTGGGTGGTGGGTTTTGATAGACCAAATACCCAATCATAAGAAGAAAAATGGGTTTGATTAACTCTGAGGGTTGCAAGGTGGCATTCACAAAGGGTATGGGCAACCAACGTGTAGCTCCAAGTTTAGTGACTCCCACAAACTCAACAGCCAACAAAAGAATAATTCCTATCCAATAAAAAAAGGGGATGATTCGTAAGTTATTTCGTATGGGCAAAAAAAATACAAATATAAACAGTATCGCCGATATCGAAAAGTATATTAACTGTTTTTGTGCTAAGATTTCATTTGTTTCATTGATTAAATGATGTGACAAAAAAATCAGTGGCAATACTAAAAATACTAAAATATGATCAAAATGTGAAATAATTCTTTTATCAAATAATCGCATAGTGAAAGAGTAGCAAAATATGAATAAAAACTTTATTGTTTCAAGCCCCAATCGACTGGATAAGTTTCTTTCTTTACAATTGGATGAAACACGAAATCAAATTGAACAACTTATTAAAAAAGAGTGTGTCAAAGTTGATGGCAAAATCTGCACCAAAACAGGACTCAAACTCAAAGAGGAACAAAGTGTAGATGTAACATTTCCGCAAGTAGAGAAAAAAGAGGCCCAAGCAATTGACTTTGATGTTGAAATACTCTATGAAGATGACTCAATACTGGTCATCAATAAACCATCCAATCTGATTGTGCATGATGCCCCAAGTGTCAGTGAACCCACACTTGTGGATTGGCTCAAACATCAAAACATCTCTCTTTCTACCATCAGTGGAGAAGAGCGACACGGAATTGTGCATCGTTTAGATAAAGGTACCAGTGGTGTGATGGTGGTAGCAAAAACCAATGAAGCCCACCAGTTTTTAAGTGAGCAACTTCAAGACAAATCGATGGGTCGATACTATTTAGCCATCATTGATTTACCACTCAAAGAAAATGTGATTATTGAAAAACCCATAGGAAGAAATCCTCATAACCGATTAAAAATGGGTGTGGTTGAAAACGGACGATTTGCAAAGTCTGCCTTTAATAAAATGGCGCTTTCAAAAAATGAAAAATATGAACTTATCAGTGCCAAACTTTTTACAGGCAGAACACATCAAATAAGAGTGCATCTAAGCTCTATAAATAGGCATATTTTAGGGGATAATTTATATGGTTTTAAGGGTGAATTCAATAAAATAAATAGAGTATACTTGCATGCATATTCTCTGTATTTGATTCATCCATTGACAAAAAGAGAGATGAACTTTACAGCTCCATTAGAAAATGACATGACCACATTTTTAGAAAATAACTTTAACACGGAGGAAATTTGTGACAAAATTAATCAAACTTACATCATCAATTCTTTTAGTTCTGCTCATTAGTGGGTGTACAACAACCAATTTAACTGAGCCATCAAAACCACGAATTGATAACACTTTAGAAGCTGTAGATTCAAACTCTATTCGAACGATTCCTGATATTACAGCCATTGCCTTTGAGTGGCAAAAAGTGGATGACCTACGTGTAAATGGATATTATGTTTACAGAGCAAACATGAATGAAGAGGGACAAAAACTCAAACGAATCACATTTGTACCCAACCGATACGCCACACACTACGTGGACACAAAGTTAGAGCCTAACTCACGATACCTTTATGCCATTGCCAGTGCAACGCCACAATCCAGTGAATCAAAACCAACCACAGCATACAGTGCACAAACACTTCCTGTACCAGCACCTGTCTCTTTTATTCAAGCGATCAGTAACATGCCACGACAAGTGAAAATATTGTGGCGACCACATGAAAGTGAACGAATTAAAGCCTATATTTTAGAGAGAACCACTCCTACAACAGCCAAATGGGAAGAGATAGCGACACTTGATGGACGACTTCAAGTGGAGTATATTGATACAAAACTCAAAGACAATGTGGTCTATATGTACCGATTAACGGCGGTTACTTTTGATGGCATTAAATCCATGCCAAGTGAAATTGTACGAGCACAAACAAAACCTCTGCCACTTCCAGCAAACAAAGTACACGCCACCAATGATTTACCAAGAAAAATCATTGTAACTTGGGAGCCATCACCAACAGAAGATGTGATTGGTTACAATTTGTACTATAACAACAGTGCGGATGGAAGTTTTGATATTCTTAAAAAATTCCCTAATACCGCAACAACCTATGAAGATGTGATCAATGAAGATGGAAAACACCGATTCTATAAAGTAACAGCTGTGGATAAAGATAACTTAGAGAGTGCTCTTTTAATGAACTCAACGATGGGTAGTACACTTCCAAAGTTGAATAAACCCATCATTACTTTAGCACAAATCCAAGGTGAAAAAGCGATTTTAAACTGGCAAAGCGGTGACAGCAGAGCAGTCTCATACACCGTATATAAAACAGTTAAGGAAGGCTTTATGAGCTCTAAAACCATTAAAATCTCTGGGGTCAATGATTTACGATTTGAAGACAGGGATATTGTACGAGGTATCGAATATACCTATGCATTACAATCAATCGATGAAAACGGTATTCCATCTGATAAAACAGAAGCTGTTTCATTGACACTTCCAAAATTAAGTGAGAAATAGTACAACCAATGCCCCATATAGTTTTCAGTAAAAGCAAAACGTTAGAGCTCCCATCACAATGTGATGGGGTTGCTTTTAACTTTATTGCTGCATCATATAATTTCACCCAAAAACCAAGAAAAACCGAATACAAAATCGGTATTACCCATGACAACAAAGAGTTTTTACTTACACTCAAAGAGAAAAAAGAGCATCAACTTTTAAAAGCCGATAAAGTAACCCGTGTTACACCCGTAACCATTGTAAAAGATGCCATCAATGCTTATGCAAAAGCCACAGAAGCGCACATAGAGTTTGCAAACACGCAAAACTTCTCTCAAAAAGTTGAACCACAAAAAGAGTATCTTAAAGAGATTGACTACTTTGTCAATGAGTTTGATACAACAAAAGAGATTCAAATTGAGATTGGATTTGGAAGCGGTCGACACCTTTTACACCAAGCAAAAGAGAACCTCGATGTGCAATTTATTGGTTTAGAGATTCATACACCCTCCATAGAGCAGATGCTTAAGCAAGTAAAAATTCAAGGCTTAACCAACATCTTAGCCGTGAACTATGATGCGCGATTGTTCATGGAGTTTATCAAATCAAACTCAGTGAGCAAAATCTTTGTACACTTCCCTGTACCTTGGGATAAGAAGCCACACCGCCGTGTTTATAGTACTGAGTTCATCAATGAAGCCTTACGAATACTCAATATAGGTGGAACACTGGAACTAAGAACCGATAGTCGTAAATATTTTGATTACTGTACTGACTTGCTCACGCATCTTCCTAAAGGCAGAATCACCATTGATATTAATAAAGATCTGAAAGTTTCAAGTAAATATGAAGATCGATGGAAAAAACAAGGCAAACATATCTATGATGTGGTCTTAGAGTGTCAACAAATGGATGAAGAAATTACCATCGATAAAGATTTCAATTTTGATAAAGAGCTTGATTTTAACTACATCAAAAACAACATTCCTTCTAAAGCAATTGTTGAAGAGGATTATGTGGTGCATGTCGAAGATATCTTTGAAATCGATGAAAAGAGTGGTTTAATTCAATTAACGCTAGGAAGTTTTAACCGTCCTTTGACCAAATATATCAAAATAGACAATGGAAAAGCGTACTATTTCCAAGGCAATCCCGTGCCAAGCAGTGCCAATATTCATGCACATAAAAAAATAAAAGAGATATTGACCCATGATTAATGCTAAAGAGATTTATCTTTCATACGATGAAAACCGTTTTATTATCAAAAAAGGTGCTTTCCATATTCGACCAAAAGAGTTCGTTTTTATTGGAGGAGCCAGTGGTAGTGGCAAATCTACTCTGTTAAAATCGTTTTATGGAGATATCGCTTTAAAACATGGTAAACTGATCATTGATGGTCATGATATGTCTTCACCTCGAAGTAAAATACTTCGTGATGTTCGTAAAAATATTGGGGTTATTTTCCAAGATTATAAATTGGTAAAAGAGTGGACCATTGAAGAAAACATCATGTTGCCCTTGAAAATCAATGGTTACTCCAATGATGTTTCAAAACAACAAGCCATCAAGCTTCTCTCTCACGTTAAACTCTCACACCGTGAAGGCTTTTACCCAAGTGAATTAAGTGGGGGTGAACAACAACGAGTTGCCGTTGCAAGGGCTTTAGCACACAATCCAAAAATCATCATCGCCGATGAACCAACAGGAAATTTGGATGACTACTCAGCAGATTTGGTCTGGAATTTGCTTAAAAATGCCAATGAACAACTTGGAATTACCATTGTAGTTGTAACGCACCGCGTGCCTAAAAACTTTGGAATAGCCTTTCGACAACTCTCAATTGAAGATGGAGTGATTTATGAAGTCTGTTAAAAATATCTTCTCTTTTGTCATTCCATTGACGGTGATGTTGGTCACCTTTTCAATGTACATGTTCACCGAAGAGGTCATCACCAACTATAAAACCAAAATATCAGATGACTACTCCATTGTGGTTATTACCAACACACCTTTAGTTAAAGATGACATCAACTCACTTGCAGGCATTGATGTTAAAAAGATTGTAACTTTAGATAAAAGCAAAATCATAGATAAAGTCAAAGATTCGCTTTCAGATAACTCTATGTTTTTACTCAAACAACGACTGCCATTCTTTTACACAATTCACTTAGAAACCTTTCCCACAACCTCAGAGTTAGAAACCATAAAAAAAGAGCTGGGAGAAATTCCCAACATTAAAAAGATTGAAATCTTCTCAAAAGACCATAATAAAATCTTTTCATTGTTGGTGTTAAATCAAAATATTATCATTGTTTTCTTTGTTATTTCACTGCTGTTTGCTATAATTTTATTTTCGAAGCAGATACAAATATGGTTTTATGAACATCAAGAGAAAATCAGCATCATGCAACTTCATGGAGCTTCAATTATCTACAGTGCTTCAATGGTAATTAAACATGCCCTTATTGGTGCCTTGATTGCCTTTTTTATTGTAACAGGTCTGCTGATTTTTGCGTTTAACAATCTGAATGTTATCTTTCCGCCAGAGCTGGCATCAATCATTGATATTGATCCAACATTGGATAAAGAGATTGCACTGTTGTTTGTCATGTCAATGGTCATCTCCTTAACCACAATTATTGGGGTGTTATTTAAATATAAGTTAAAGAAATCATGAGACTGTTGTTCCTATTACCGCTGATTGCCTTTCAAATATCGAATGCCTCTGTATCAAATATAGAGAAAAAAATTGACAACAATAAAAAAATACTTGAAAAAAATTCTCAACATAAAAAGCAAACCGAGTATCAAATCAGAAAACTCTCAAATGAGATTCGTACACAAACCAACAGTCTTAAAAAACTTGAAAAAAAAATGAGTGTCATTTCTCGTATCATCGTACAACAAAAAGATAAACTTGAAAAAACTAAAAATGAACTGAGCCATCTTGAAGTCAAAGCCGAAGAGTTAAAAAAAGAGAAAGCACGAAAAGAAGAGCGCATTATCAACCTCATTACAGAAGATTTCTCTTGGGCTTTTGCTTTAAATCTGGCTTCAAAAAAATCTCTTAATGAACTCATTGATGCTGAGTTGTATCAAGTGCTTTCAGAAAACTCTAAAGATGAGATTATCCAACTCAATAAAGAGTATCTGCAAGTTTCACAAGATAAAGTTAAAAATGAAAAAGCCATTGATAAACTGCAACAGTTTATTGCCATTGAAACCAAACGAAAAAAGAACTTGTCCAACCTACAAGCCAAACAAGAAAATGCAATTGCCTCTTTACAAAAGAAACACACAGCGTATCAATATGAACTTAAAAAAAGCATCAAAAAGCAACAATCTCTTTCAAACCTTTTGGGAAAATTGAACATTCTTAAAAAAGAGGAGATTGCCAAACAAAAAGAGCGTGAACGAAAACTGGCATTGGAAAAAAGAAAACGAGAACAAGAGATGGCCAAATCTTCTGCTTCCTCACAAAAACGATTTGCCAATAATATTGATTTAGATGTAAGAATGATTGGTTCATCCACGGCAGGGGTTAAAATTGGTCACTATCGAGGCAGTAAAACCATCGCACCTTTGAAATCATATACCATCACAAAGAAGTTTGGAAAGTATTATGATCCAGTCTATAAAATCAAACTCTTTAATGAATCTGTGGTGATGAAATCAAAACAACCCAAAGCGAAAGTTTTCAGTGTACTTAATGGAAAAGTGGTCTATGCTAAAAAAGATTCAGGGATGTTGGAAAATGTGGTGATTGTTCAACACAAAAATGGTCTGCATACTATTTACTCACACTTAGACCAAATCTCTCCAACGATTAAAGTGGGAAAATGGATTCAAAAAGGGTATGTGGTTGGGCGAGTAGATGACAGCTTAACATTCCAAGCAACCAAAAACAGCGCTCATATCAATCCACAAGACCTCTTTAACTGATTATTGAAGCAGATCAATCTCCTCAATACCCGTGGCTTCATCAGCTTTTGAAGGAGCGACTGGTTCAAAACCTTCAGGAAGTTTTGTCTCTTCGTTTAAAACTTCAATTTTAAAATCAACTCGTCTAGAATGCTCAAAATTTTCACTTAAATCTTCATTTTTAGCCGTTTGCAGTGATGATTTGGCAATAGGGGTAACATCTTTTTCAATAAATGCTTGATTGTTGATGATCACATCATTCTGTAAAGCTTTCAGATAATCATACACATTTTGTGCTCTTTTTTGTGAAAGAATTTCATTTTTCATGAATTTAATGTTTTCATCATTGGTTGAATCAAATGTCGAAGAACTGTGTCCTTGTATAAGCACTTTTACTCTTCCTTCAAAGGGTTTTAACCCAGCAATGAGTTTGGGGAAGAACTCAGCAAGTAACTCTTGATACACTGCAGGAATTTGCGAGTATCCTCTCTCAAAGAAGGTATTTTTTGCATTAAATACAATACTCAAACTCTCTTTATCAAATGAAGCATCCCACGTTTTTAAATCCTCAGCCAATGCCGTGTTTAACGAAACATATATCTCATCTGAAAGAGTCGTGTTTGCAGTTTCATTTGTAATATCGGTGTTTGCTTCATTTGAGACATCCATTGCGGGTTCATTGAAGGCTTCTGGCAGTGAAATATTCTCAATAATATTAAGCGTGCTTGTTACTTCACTGCTGTGTTCGGCTTTATCCACTGCAACTGCTTTGATGTTGTATGTTTCTAAAGGCAATTCATTGCTCATAGGAGTACACCATAACTTCTCTTCACTGTTGATGGTTGCATCCAATGTTTGTACGGGTTCATTCATGGCGGTGGTAATATCCACTGTAATCTTAGATGCTACTCCTTCTTTAAGCGTTCCACAAATTTGAACACTTTTTTGTGTAGAGTCTTCTAACGCGTTCATCTCAATTATAAGTGTATCTTGACAAAAAACATCCAAGTTTGAACTCAAAAGCAACTCAACCATATCGGCATTTTTTACTTGTGAAGCGTAATGTAAAGGAGTCAGACCGTTTTTATCTTGGGCACCTCTTTGTGCATCATTACAGACTAAAAGACGTGCTATTTTAAAATAATTGTTTCGTGTAGCATCAATGAGTGGTGTATCCCCATAATTGTCTTGAGTGTTCACCGTTGCGCTCTTTTGAATCAAAGCTTTTGCAATCTCTTCTTGGTTATAAACAGCCGTTAAATGTAAAGGGGTATTTCCAAATTCATCTTTTATATCAATGTTGGCATTGGCTTGAATCAACAGTTGCGCACTCTTTGCATCTTTGGCTCGAATGGCATCGTGTAAAGCCAAATTATTTTTTTCATCCGATTGATTGATATTGGCTATTTGTTGTGCGCTGCCTTGTTCCAAATTTTTATTACTGCAACCAGTGAGTAAAAGTGCTGCACATGATACTCCAAATAGAATCATTCTCATAAATAAACCCTTTCATTTTTTGTCACAAATTTAGTTATATTATAATGCAAGTTAGCTAAAGAATGGATATAACCTAATCCATTATTTTGTTACATAATTTTTTAGATATAAAAAAAGGCACTGCCAAAGCAGTACCTTTTAAAACAGCATAACTAAGAGTGATTAGTGTAAATCAGCGTTGAGTTTTATTTCTCGCGTACTTCTCATTGCAATGATTTGACCATTTACAGAGTTTTGTCTGAAGTGAACCCCATTCACACCTAAGAAATCCATACCTCTCATCAATGGTTTGATCTCTTTGTCTGGATTAATCTCTTGAATAGCAGCCACTGCTTTTTCAGAAAGTGTGATTTTTGTTCCTGGTAAAATAGTTACACCCGCATCTAAAATACAACCATCACCGATTGCTGTACCTGTACAAGAGTTAGCTCCAAGAAGTGTGTTTTCACCAATTGATACAGGCACTCCGTCTGTTCCTGAAAGAACACCAAGAATAGATGCTCCACCACCAACGTCTGATCCAGCACCCACAACAGCTGAAGAAGAGATTCGTCCTTCAACCATAACAACACCTTCAGTACCCGCATTAAAGTTGATATATGCAGCACCTGGCATTACCGTAGTTCCTGCAGCTAATTGTGCACCAAATCGTACTTTTGATGTCTCTAAAATTCTTGTGTTATCTGCAGGAATAACGTGAGATAGGAATCTTGGGAATTTATCTACCATTGTGATTTCAGGGTATTTGTTTGACAATTTAAGAGCAATTTCATTCTCTCTTAACCAATCTAACTCAATTGGAGTTGAACCAGTCCATGCGCAGTTATGAAGTGCACCAAAAATACCATTGAGGTTTAAACTTCTTAATTTTGCTTTTCCAGATGAAAGTGCATACAGTTTTAAGTATGCTGCTTCAACTGATTCAACCACCGCATCTTCAAAAATAAATACCACTTTGAAATTGTCAGCATTCAAACCAGATGATAAAGGCAATGAAGCCAATTGAGAAAGTACTTGAACATTTTTATGCTCTTCACCTTTTGCTTCAGGAATATATGGTCTGAATGTTTCGATACAACTCTCTACAAATGCATCACTCACTTCACATACAAGTTCTGTTTTTGTTGTATCGACAGCTGCACCTGCTTCTTTAAGTGCATTTAAAAACACTGCTGCACTTCCATAATTTTCTTCCCAGTTTACAACAGGAAAAGTAGCTTGTAAAATTTTTTCAGGATTTTTTTGTCCTCGATCAACTCTTGCTAAACCAAACCCAATAGGGTTTCTGTACCAGCTTTGAGATTGAATCTCTTCTACTTTTGCTTTGAATTCTTCTTTAGTAAATATCATAAGTTTCCTTTATAGATTTTGCGAATTTTATCCAATTCTCTTTTAAGAGAATATAAACTCAAATGGTTTATAAAATATTTTTATTTTATGGTGTCCATATCAATGACAGCCATTGCCGAAGTGACACTGTGCAGTGTCTGGATTAAGGCTTTGATATTAGATGAGCGTAAAATAATTTCATAACGGTACTTATTGGCAATTTTAAACACCGCGCTCTCACCTGAACCCACCACTTCAACCTCTTTAATGACTGCAAACTGTTTCACATAATACTGCATTTCTTCTTTCGCTTTTAAGCCATTGGTATGCGCAAACACTACTTTGGCCATTTTAAAAAAGGGAGGGTACAAATCTTCACGAAACACTAATTCATCTTTTAAGAACTGTTCATAATCATTCTCTTGCATGTAATACTCAAAGAAATCTGCATTTTTGGTTTGTACCATCACCTCGCCAAACCCTTTACGTCCACTTCGTCCTGCAATCTGTATGAGCAAAGACAATGCTCGTTCTCTGGCTTTATACGAATTCATATTTAAAATGGAATCAATGCCCAAAACAATTGCAAGGGTTACGTTATGATAATCGTGCCCTTTAGAGAGCATTTGTGTTCCCACTAAAATATCAATTTTTTCATCATTAAAATCATTGAGTACGGCTTTGAGTTTACTGTCAGTCGTAATTGAGTCACGGTCAAACCGCATAACCGTCTTGCTTGCAAAAAGGGTTTGCAACTCCTCTTCAATTTGTGCTGTACCCACACGCAGATTGTGGATAATACCTGTACCACAAGAAGGGCAGCTTTGTGGTATTTGTTGGGTATAACCACAATAATGACACTTCAAGGCTAAAGCATTTTTATGCAAACTCATAGAGACAGAACAATAGGGACACTCCACACTTTTCCCACATGAAGAGCAGACTTGATACTTATAGTTTGCACGCGTTGGCAAAAAAACAATCACCTGTTGGTTTTGTTGTAAAACTCGCGTGATTTTATCTTTGACTTCATCATTGAGTGCAAACTGTGAATCATAAAAAGTCAACACTTTTTGGCTTTGAAAATAGGTCTTAGTGATTCTGATATAAGGCAACTTATGAAAAGAGGAGATCGAAGGCGTTGCACTTCCTAAAATCAACTGATAGCCAAACTGTTTGGCCATGTAAATCGTTAAATCCTTGACATTGAGTCGCGGTTTTTGATCGGATTTATAGGACTCATCATGCTCTTCATCCACCATAATCAAACCCAAACGACTGTAAGGCAAAAAAAGAGCTGAACGTGCACCAGCAATGAGCTTGATTTCTCCATTATGCAACCCTTCAATGATCTGTTCTTTTCGTTTTTTGGTTACTTTGGAGTGCCAAATCGCAACGGCATCTCCAAAAACCTTCTCCAAACGTTTTTGCATTTGAGGTGTTAAAGAGATTTCAGGCATAAGTAAGATGGCTTGTTGGTTCTCATTGAGATGTTTTTCAATGGTTTTGATGTAAATTTCAGTCTTACCACTTCCGGTGTTTGCAAACAGAAGTGCCTGTTTATTTTGTTCTAAAAACTCAAAGGCTTTTTCTTGTTCATTTGAGAGTTCAATCTTACTTTCAAACGTTTTTGATACCACACTAGGTGTTTGGTTAAATGGCGTATAAAGACTCAATGCTTCGCCCAATGAACAAATATAATAAGAAGCAATAAACTTAGCTGTTTGAAGCATCGTAGTATCATAATACGCTTCACTCACCTCTTCAATAATTGAGCATTTAAAATCAGGTTGTGGCACCTCTTTTACAACAACTCCATCCATAAGGTTTTTACGACGTGCTAATTTCACTCTTACTTTTTGTCCCAAGTTCAAAGGTTCGTTAAACTCATACGTTAAAGGTTCTAGCGGGGATTTTAACAGTGCAATTTCATAATAAAATATTTGACTCAATCAACTTCCTTGCAACTGTTTTGAGTGTAGTCGCACTCAAACGTTCCTTTATTGGAGTCATAAGTAAACTGCACTGACTCCTCTTTATTGATCCATACCTCATAACTCTTTTGAGTTTTTTTGCTCCACTGCCCTATTTGTCTCTCATAAGAACTGGTGGATACCAAGGGATAATCTAACAACTTTTCACCTTTTATGCCACTAAACAAAAGTGCACCTTCTGTATTGAGTGCTGCATCATCCAAGCGTTGAGGAAACTGCTCTTGTGCTTTGAGCATACGTGCATGCACTTTTGAAGCGATGGCACTTCGAATCAGTGCCACATCGCTTTTAATTTTTATCATGGTTGAATTGGAAAAAAATGCTTGATTGTTTCGAATGGCAAAAGTGAATATCAAAGCAATGATAACCAATACAAAGATGATTTCAAGTAGGGAAAAGGCTTTTTTCATCACACTTTAGGCAGTTTTTCTGAAATGGTTTCAATCTCTTTTTTAAAATTATAAAACTCTTGTGTACGTCGGATATAGGCTAAAAGAAGTTCTTGTGTATTGATATGAGTCTCTTGCGATAAAAATTTAATGATATCTGGTTCTAAGGTTTCATCTACGTTGATGGTATACGCCATATTATTGATGTGAAATGTCATTTTCTTTTTCAATTGCCTTTACCTTTTAACGCAAGTGTACTGTCGATTTTTAAAAGCAAATCTTGACTGTTACGCACATGTTCATCATTTCTATTTTTCAACTCTTCTACTTGCCGTTTTAAAGAGTCGTTTTCATACTTTAATGCTTCAAATTCTTTATTGATTTTTTCAACTTGTGCGTTTAACTTTTGTATTATATCCATTCGATATTCTACCTAAAATAGCATAAATCATCACATAAATAAGATATAATTTAAAAAAATAATTTTTTGACTCTACTCTTCTAAGAAAAGTTTTCCTTGATTATAAAGTGCCGTGACTGCTTTTCCCCAAGAAGAGTAGTGTTCTAAAATTTGTTTGTCCATTTTATAAAACTCTGCAATTTTATTGACCAATTCATCCTCTTTGAAATGAAATTTATCATCCGCATGCACCAAAATCATCAACTCTAAAAGCAGTATTTTTTGACTCTTTTTGGCTTTAAACTCTTTTAACAGTGATTCTAATTCAAATGACTCTTCATCATACTCTATCATGTCATCAATACCCATCTCTGCACAATACTCTTGGATAATATCGTACTCATTCTCTCCATAATTGCCATCTACTCTGGCCAAATGATGTGCCAATTCTAAAAAGGCAAACTTCTCATTTGATCGTAATTGCATTAATAACATATGTTGTTTTCCTATAAATAGTTTTTAAATTTTTGCCTTAATTATAGTTGGCAAGGGTTAATCAAATGTAAATCAACCTGCTAAAACGGGAAAAAGTTGTATTAAACCACTTGCCATAAACTCCACGGCTATAGAAGCCAAAATCAATCCCATGATTCTTGAAATCACATTAATACCAATGAGTCCCAATTTTGCCGATAAGTAAGCCGCCGCTCTGAGTGATATGAATATGTACAAAACCAAAACACTCACAATAGCACTCATCATAAATAAGTGTCCAATAGCTTTTCCATAATGAGAAAAAACAATCACAGTAGAAATAGCACCTGGGCCCATCATCAAAGGAATTGCTAAAGGAACAATTGCTAAGTCTCGATTGGATATTTTCGCTTCACTTAGCTCTTCTGGGGTCTGTTTGGCTCCAGGGATTTTTGCATTGATCATATTAATTGCCAAGGTCAAAAGCAGTATTCCCCCTGCAACTTTAAACGCGGGAATGGAGATATTGAAAAAATTTAAAATTGAATTTCCTAACCAAACAGAACATAACGCAATGATCCAACCTGCAAAAGAGGCGTGCAATGCCAATTGATTTTTCTCTTGAGTTGATTTTCCAACGGTTAAATTCACAAATATTGGCAAAGCAGAAAAAGGTCCCATAATGGCCAACACACCAAAAAATATTTTTGTGTATTCTTCAATAGGCAACATTAGCTTCCTTTGCATATAAAATTTTAGAGAACTATAGCCAAAAATTATTTAAAACTTTACTCCATCTCTAAGGACATTAAATACATCTCTTCCCCATCCGTGACATCTATATTAATACTTTGACATTTGGGACAATGAAACTCTCGTTTTTTCAAGGTCGAGGTGGTATTACAATCATGGCATTTTATGACAATATCTTGGACATTTATAATAAAATCAGCATTATGACAAATGGTCTTTTCTTTAAACGTGTTAAAAGCAGTTTCAAGTAAATCGGGTTCAACTCCACTTAATACGCCGATTTTTACCACCACTTTTGAGATTGATTGCGCATCATTGGCTTTAGCATGCTCTTCACAACTCTCTAAGAGCGATTGAACAATTGAGTATTCATGCATTCTTATCCTTTTTTAAACGTACAAATTCTATCAGCAAATTCGTGGCAAGAGTTCTCCCGTAGGTGTCTCTAAAAATCGTTTTGTTCCCCACGCTGAGTGCAGTACCACTTTTTTATCATATTGGTGTGTGACCGTTCCAATCATTGCCGCCTCTTTAGCAACTTCACAACTGTGAAGAACCTCTAAAGCTTTTTGAGCATCCTCTTTGGGTATGGCTAAAACAAACGTACCCTCATTAGCCAAACTCATGGCTTCAAAACCAAGCAGTTCACAAATACCATTCACTTCATCACACACAGGCACTTTTGTCTCTTCAACTTCTATACAAACATTGGACTGATTTGCCCACTCATTTAAAACTGCATTCACTCCACCTCGTGTGGCATCTCGTAAAGCTGTTATTTGAACCCCACTATCAATAAGTTTTTCAACCACTGGCCACAATGAAGCACAATCAGATTGTAAGTTAGAGCTCATATCAATCCCTTCTCGTGCAGCAAAAATAGTCGCCCCATGTTGACCAATAGAGTTTGAGACTAAAATCACATCACCGCTTGTAATACTGTTTGAAGAGATACCTGATTTTTTGATTTCACCAATACCCGTGGTATTGATAAAGATTTTATCCACACTGCCTTTGGGTACTACTTTTGTATCCCCACTTACAACCTTAGCACCATTTTTAGCAAGCTCCTCTTTCATGGATTGAACGATTCGATTGAGTGTTTCAACTTCAAACCCCTCTTCAATAATGACTGAACAGGTCATGTATTTAGGTTGTGCGCCCATCATGGCTAAATCATTACATGTACCACATACAGCTAATTTTCCAATATCAGCCCCTGGAAACTCAAGAGGACTTACCGTAAAAGAGTCCGTTGAAAACGCCAATTTGCCATTTTCAATTACTGCTGCATCTTCGCTTTTGGCTAAAATATCATTTTTAAATGCTTTATAAAAAATTGAGCCAATGAGTTCATTGTTCTCTTGTCCACCATTACCATGCGCAAGTGTGATTGTTTTTGTCATTCTTTTCCTACTTTACTTTTCATAATATTTACAGAGTGCTTGTGTCCCTAAATCACCATCACCTTTTTTTTCTAAGGTCTCATACATCTCTAAAACGTCCTCTAAGACTTTGAGATTTGCTACCTCTTCATTGGCAATTTTTAAATCTTTCACCATGTGCTTGATATAAAATCCCGGTTCAAACTCTCTTTTGTGCATCTTTGGAGCATTGTTTGTCATATGCCAACTTTGTGCTGCACCATTTTTAATGCTGTCTATCATGGTTGGAATATCTAAACCAACTTTGTTTCCATAAGCAATGGCTTCACTCACACCTGCCATAATGCCTGCAATAGCAATTTGATTGGCCATTTTGGTGTGTTGACCACTTCCTGCTTGACCTTCATAAATGATGGTTGTACCCATGGCTTCAAACACAGGTTTACACGTTTCAAAGTCCGTTTTATCTCCACCTACCATGATAGAAAGAGTGGCATTTAAAGCACCCGTATCTCCACCTGAAACAGGCGCATCTAAAGCTTTTAATCCTTTTGTTTGTGCCTCTTCACTGATTTTAACAGAGAGACTTGGAGTTGTTGTGGTCATATCAATCAAATAGGTACCCTTTGCTGCACTGTTGAGTACACCCTCTTGTGAAAAATAAACCTCCTCCACATCTTTAGGATATCCAACAATCGTAATCACAGCATCTTTGTTCTTTACACATGCTTTGATGCTTTCACAAAACAGCGCTCCATCATCAATAACATCTTGAACTTTCTCTTTAGTTCGAGCATAAATAGTGACACGGTAACCTTTTTTCATAAGGTTTCTCACCATTGATTTTCCCATTACACCAACGCCTATAAATCCAATAGTTTTTATTAAGTCAGCCATTTTACACCTCAATATTTTTTTTTAATTGTATCAAAAAACAGAACCTATTCAAAGATGCACTTTAGATGAGATTTCCGTATTTATAATAAGCACTGCAAGCCCCTTCACTACTCACCATACAGCTTCCCAATGGATTACTTGGATTGCACCCTTTTCCAAAAACTTTACAATCTTTGGGATTGGCTTTGCCTTTTAAAATATCGCCACAAATACAAAGTTTATGGTCATCAATACTCTCATTGGGTAAGATATCTTTATAAATGACTTCTGCATCAATGTTGGAAAACTCATCTTTTAGTCTGTAAGCACTGCTTGGGATATCTCCGATACCCCTCCATCTGAAATGCTCACGCTTTGTAAAGTAAAGTTCATTGAGTTTTTGTGCTTGAAAGTTTCCATCACGTGTCACACTTCTTGTATATTGCGTTTCCAGTTCGCATCGGTTTTCATTGAACTGTTTTAAAATCATCAACACCGATTGCATCACATCCACAGGTTCAAAGCCACTTACAACAACAGGTTTGCCATAATCTCGTGGAAACTCTTCATAGATTTTACTTCCAGTGATTACACTGACATGACTGGGCCCTATAAAAGCATCAATACTGTTTTCATCATCCAGCAAGACTCTCATAGGCTCAGGTACGGTGATGTGATTGATATGAAAGAGAATATTAGTGATTTTTTTATTCAATACTTGATGAATCAATGCACTGGTCATAGGAGTCGTGGTCTCAAATCCAATGGCAAAAAAGATGACTTTTTTATCGGGGTTTTCTAAAGCAATTTTAATACACTCCATCGGAGAGTAAACAAATCGAACATCTGCACCATTGGCCCTGGCATCTTGAAGACTTCCTTTACTTCCTGGTACTTTTATCATATCACCCAATGTAACTAAAATCACGCCATCTTGCATCGAAAGTGCATACGCATGGTCAATTCTCTCTTTTGGCATCACACAAACAGGACACCCCGGACCATGAATAAAACGTATGCTTTTAGGCAAGAGTTGGTTTAAACCAAACTTCATAATAGAGTGCGTATGCCCGCCACATACCTCCATAATGCCAATCGATTTGTTGAGTTTTTGTGCCTCTTGGTCAATGAGTTTCGCCAAGGCTTGAATGGCTTGCGGGTCTCTGAAACCATCATAGAGATCTTTTAACTTTAATTCGCTCATACGTTATGCTCTGCTTGGGCAGTTGTCCGACTCAGCTATGGCAGCCAGACGGTCTTCTTCTTCCATTTTATCAATGATTTCACGATAGATTTTCAGACTCTCTAATGCATCCTCTTCATCGATTTTATTCATGGCAAATCCAATGTGAATCAAAACATAATCCCCAATTTGAACCTCTTGGTCAATCAAATCCAAGCTGGCTTCTCTCTCTACTCCCATGGTATCAACAGTAGCAATATTGGTCTCTTTATCAATCTTAGTAATTTTTGAAGGTATTGAAAGGCACATACTCTATCCTCGATGATTCATTTTAAATTTAATCCAGTCAACTACACGTTGAAGACTTTTTTCATCTTTGGTTGATACTTCTAAGATATCCACATTGGGTTTGAGTTTTCTGGCATTGGCTTTCTCTGCTTCAATGTCATAATCAAAATGAGGCAATAAATCGGTTTTAGTGATTAAAATCAAATCAGCACTTCTGAACATAACTGGGTATTTGATGATTTTATCTTCACCTTCAGGGATGCTTACTAGTACAATATTCAAATGTGTTCCCACATCATAACTTGCAGGACAAACTAAGTTTCCAACATTCTCAACAAAACATACATCCAAATCATCTAAAGGCATATCATGCAGACCTTTATGCACCATAAAAGCATCCAAGTGACAGGCACTTCCTGTTTGAATTTGTACAGCTTTGATGCCTTTTTTAATCAATCTGTCGGCGTCTTTATTTGTCTCTAAATCCCCTTCAACCACACCAAACTTAAAATCAGCAATATCAGCTAAATGTTCAAGTAGGGTTGTCTTTCCACTTCCTGGACTGGACATCAGGTTAATACCCAAAACTTTATGGTTATCGAAATGTGCACGGTTATGTGCTGCTTCATGGTCATTTTTATCCAAAATCTTCTTAATCACTGAGATGGTTTTTGAGTCATTCAGTTGTGGATTATGGTGTAAGGTTTCGTGAGCATTTTGGTGCTCATGAGAGTGATGGTCATGGTCATGATGATGGTGTTCATGGTCATGGTCGTGGTGATGATGGTCAGTAATACTGCAACCGCAATCTTTGCACATGTGTCTTCCTTTTGTATATATGAATTCATTTTGTAAAAGTGTAGAACAACTTACTTAAAAAAGATATTATTTTTCTTTACGCTTATGTATTTTTAGAACTAAAATGGTATAATCATTTATGAACTGCCCAAAATGTAACATGACCCATCTCTATTCTCTAAGCAATGATTACTTTAAATGTGCCTCTTGCAAAACGAAGTTTTCACTTAAAAAACAGAACATGGATTGTGAAGTGATACATCTCTTTTGCAGTAATATCAATGCCCAACAAAGTGCTCAACTATTAAAAGTTAATTATCGCACCGTAGCAAACCGCTATGCACTCTTTCGCAAACTCATCGCCAAGCATGCACAAGAGGTTTACGAACAACAAATCCACACCGAAAACTCCTATGAGGAGCACTACTACTTTACACAACGTCAAAAAAACAGAAAAAGAAAATCGTTGTATGAAGCAGTTAATATCATTGGCTTTTACAGCAATCAAACCATCTTCACACTTTTAATGCCCAAGCTTTCAAAAAGTGCATTACAAGAGCATGATGACAGTTTTGAACGTTATTTATCTTGGCACAAATTGCAATCACAAAATGCCTACAAAACACCGTTGAAAGTCTTTTGGGCCTATTTGGAGCAGAATCTAAAAAAATACAAAGGGATCAGCGAAGAGAACTTCTTTTATTACTTAAAAGAGTGTGAGTTTAAATACAATTATGTACTACATCAGCAAATAGAGATTTTAAAAAATCTCTACTTCAAGTTGTGAGTTATTTTAATAAAAATGGCATATCTTTTTGTAAAGATTCCAGCAGGTCTTTATTGAGAAAAAACTTTGCAAAACCTTGTTGGCTTTTATAAGCTTTTGCACACACATAACGATTACGTTTAATTAAATTCAGTGGTGTTTTTAAAAAGATTTGATACAAAGGGTGCTTATGGTAATAGTTGTACATCTGTTCAAGTTGCACCTCATCGATCTCATCTTTTAACATCACGACTTGGTCTTCAAAAAACTCTATGACATTCTCTTCACTTTGAATGTGGATAAATGCCTCTTTAATATCTTCAAAACGCATATCAAATTTAAATCCTTGCAACAAGAGTGCTTGCAGGTTGACCAAGTCATTGCTTTGAAAATAGTACTGCATAAGAAGCGTAAGATAGTGCTCTTTAACATCTTCATCTACCTCTTCAAGACGCTTCTCAATGAGCTCTAAATTGTGCAGTTCTTTTCTGTTTTCAAAATGTTCATGTAAAATAGCTACTTGCCCAATAATTTCATGTAATCTGTCATTCATTATCAATCCTTATCTTATGCAAGTATTGTACAATAGCTTTTTTTAAAATATTTTAAACACTACTTTTTAAAGACTTTTGCCACCTCTTTAGCATATTGTAGCTCTGTAGAGATTCCCACACATGAACAGTTAATTTCAGACAAGACATAGACATCATTCCCCTCTTTATCATAATCTAAAATATAATCCATGGTCCAAAGTATTGGGTAGTTTTGTCCATGTAAAAATGGTTTGATATCTTTAAGACCTTTTTGTGTCAGCTTAACCACATCTTTCCACTTTGGTTCATCAGGAGATTCATACTTATACTTTGCACCTGAAAAGAGTGTGGCAGAAAATTGTCCTTCTTGAGGTTTTTTATGTACCACTGAGATAATCTTATCATTGACCAATAATACTCGAACCTCTCCTTCACAAATTCTTGGAAGGTAACGACAGTTTACAAACCCTACTTTTCCTTTAAAGTAGGCAGCGTTTTCACTCTCTTCTTCAAACTTTCTTTCAAAAGCCGTTAAAAACTCTTGCATGTTCTCATAGTAGTACTTATCATTGTTTACAGCTTCAGTAGATACAATTGAACCATCATCTTTCAGACTGACTAAATATACGCCTTCTCCTGTTGAACCATAGTTTGTTTTTAATACACGTATACCATACTCTTTTAACAATGAAGGAAAACGTGTAACAAACTCACCATACGTATGATAGAACTCTGTTTGTTTATCTCCCAACTTCGTATCTTTGAGTTTGGCTAATATATCTTTAAAGTCTAAATTGATCATCACATCAGGGTGCGTATGTACAATCACGCCATAGTTCCCTAATGCTTTTAAAAACTGAAAGTACTCGTCTACCTCTTTTAAGTTACCTGGATTAATACGGCTTATTACTGAGTGAGCATTCTCTTTTAAGTAATCAAGCAATTCATACTTCTTATTGGGTTTGTAAAAAACAATCTCCGTTTTATACTTCGTCTCTTGTTCAATTGCTTGCAATATTGGTTTGCTATCTGGTCTAAAACCATCAAAGCCTTTATCACTCCCTTTTGCATACTCAATGATGAATACTCTTTTTGCCATCTTTTTCCTTTTGATCTATTTGCATGAAATCATAAAGTGTGATAGTTACAAAAAAGAGTCAGTTAAGAGACAGTTTGATTACAAATAAGTAATAGATAGTATCAGATACAATAGTTCTAAACAGAAGAGCTTTAAAAGCTCTCCCATTCCTCTTTTGAGCCAGAAGAGACTTTTTTACTCTCAAGTTTCTCACTATTGGTTTGTCGTTGTTCAGGTTGACTTTTCTGGGACTCTAGTTGTTCATTGTTTTTTTGAATGGATCGAGCTTTCACTTCATTTTTTCCACCAAACTCTTTGGCATTAGCATCATTAACAATGAGTTTTGCAATCTCATCGGTTAATACCGCAATATCTCTGGTTTGTGAAGCGACCATCGCATTTTGTTGTGTTTGTTGATCCAACTCATTAACGGCATCATTGATTTGTTCAATACCTGCAAGTTGCTCTTTAGAAGCATTTTCAATATCAGAGATTAAACCAATGGTTTTCATGATATTATCATTGAGTGTTTTATACCCTTCAATCATATTTCCCGCCATGCTCTTACCATGATTTGCTTTTGAAGTAGCACTCTCTACAAGTGATTTAATTTCATCAGCAGCTTCAGCACTTCTTGAAGCAAGATTACGAACCTCTTGTGCAACCACTGCAAACCCTTTTCCTGCTTCACCTGCAGTGGCTGCTTCAACGGCTGCATTAAGCGAGAGAATATTGGTTTGAAATGCGATTTGATCTATGACCGATATCGCTTCATTAATCAATTCAACTTGCTCATTGATTTCATCCATTGAAGTATTGGTTTGGTTAGCCAATTTTTCACCCTGTTTTGCAGACGAGGTCACACCTTCAGAGAGTGTTGACATTTGTGCGATGTTTTCTGTATTTAAACGAACATTACTTGTAATTTGTTCAAGAGCAGCTGCCGTCTCTTCAAGTGAAGAAGCGGCCTCATTGGAACTGGCGTTGAGTTTATCCACATTGCTTAATAAAACATGCGAACTGTCATCCAACGTCAATCCATTTTGTTTGTTTTCAACAAGCATTTGTGTAATAGAGTCTCCTAAAGAGTTCACCCCACTTGCCAATTTTAATAGGTGTTCTTTTAAATGACCGGTTGATATCTTATTTAGATAGTTGTATTGTGAATACTGTTCTAGAATATTCAGTACATTCTCAATATTATTCTCTAAATTATCGGCCATCTTATTCAACACATCTTTAAGTTGCATCAAGGCAGGATTCGCAACACTTAAATTCAGTCGCTGACACAGATCCCCTTGTTCAAACTCAGATAACACCGCAATGGTTTCATCAATCAGTTTTCTGTCCTCTTCAATACCTTTTTTTGTTTTTTCTATGTTCTCATTAACAACAGCTGACATTTTACTGAACTCATCCTCTCCTTCAAGAGGAATCATTTCAGCAGTTGCATTTTCACGATTTAAATATTTGAAGAAGTTCATTAATCCATTTTGAAATGTACTTAATAAATGCGATATATTGCGAGGTAATGCAATTGATAAGGTAACAGCAAAGAGCAATACAATCACAGAAATAATCATAATAAGCAACTCTAATTGAGCATTATCTTTGGCTATTTGTGGCCCAATTTGATCTTGTTCTTTTTTAATAGAGAGTTTTATATCTTCACTTAAGTCAGCTATTGTCGTACCAATGACAGACAATGATTCATCAATGATTTTATTGCGTGCATTAATCGTTTCATAAATTGATTGAACTGCTTTTTGATAGGTTTTAATGCTATTCATAGACTCCTGTATCATTGTTTTATGTTCTTTTGAAACAAGCATTTTTTCTACTGTTAAAAGCTCATCATGCAATATTTTAAACTCTTCATGCACACGCTCATAATCGATTTTATCGTTGGATTCTAAAAATTTCATCGTATATAATCGTGTAAGCAAAAAGGTTCTAAGCGACTCTGCCACCTTTAAGCCTGATGCAAGCTGATTACTTTGTTGAGCACTTTTAACAATAGAGGTTAAATTTTGTTCGATTTGTTTGCCTTCAACATCTAAAATATTCTCTTTGAGTTCGTCTCTTTGTTTCATATACTCAACCACTTTAGCAAAGTTATCTCGATAAACATTTAAGTCTTTTTCTATTTTTAATAAATTTGCTTGTTGTTGAGTGTCAAAAATATCCTTTTTTGCTGTTTCAACAAACTCCAAACTTCTTTCATAATATGTATTAAACCCATCAATATCTTGTTGAGATTTTTGATTAAGATAATTTAATACATTGAGTCTCATCGTTAAAACATTGGCTTGAACACGACTTGCTATAAGGCTATTTTTTGCCATTGTTCTGTAGTTTGAAAAGCCATCACTTGATTTATCAATCCCATGAATACTGTAAACAGCAAGGAAGAGAATCAAAACGACCATAATAGAAAATGACAATATCAATTTCATTTTTATTGTTAATTTTTTCAACATCTTTTTTCCTTTAATTTTTATCAAACAATGTGATACGAATTGCTTTATCACACAACTTATTTCTTATTGTTCATATATGTAGGGAACCTCCTCGTTGGTATTTAAATAATATTAAACTCTATTTAATTGCATATACAACTACTTTATATTAATAAACTGATCTGTATTTAATCTTTTTCAATCTGTTTTATTATGATTAAAGTTTTACGTAAAGTTATAATAGATGCTTGTATTAAAAAGATATAAAAGATAGTATATATTTTGCAAAATATTATTTTTGTTTATATGTGGTTGCACAGTTGTAACTTCTAAATTTAAAATTTTTACTTTATAAGATATTTGATTACTCATTTATTTAAACTCATGTTATCATCAAAAATATTATTTTATTATCACTCAAATGTGCTTATCTTATCTTATCTTATCTTACAATTAATCAGCCATTTAATTTTCATTTTATTTTTATATTTGTATGATACGCTTGTCCATGAGAAATAAACTTTTTTATAAACTGACCAATGATTTGTATATTTTAAGTACACACAATTATCGTAAACATATCTATTCTGTCCTTTCTCAAACATGGTTTAAAAAAGCGTGTAAAGAGAAGAAAGTAACAGTTACGTACCTTACAAAAAAACATTTATACAAAATCGTCTAAAACACCCTATTTATATTATAAAAACCAACAACTCTTTTTATATAAGCCTATGTCACTCTATTTTACCTGTGAAACACTGCCCGATAATAATCATTTAAAACTACTCAATATCAATATAAAAAATGAAACAGTCTTTAAAGTGGCCTCTTTATTGCTTAAAATTCAAAAAACATTTCTTGAAACAAAGAACTATGATGATATTAATATTGTGGAAAGAAAAGAGTTTATCTTAGAATATATTCATACGTATAACTCCTATTTGGACAGTTCCATACTCTCAAAAATACTCAACCACATTACGTTATTAAGTAATAGGCAAATTAATACATTAAACTATCTGTTGCCCAATAAAAACTATGTCTGTTCATTTTATATTCACAAAATTATCAATGAGTACAGACCGCAAGGTAAGATTAAAGGAGATACGCATATTGCCGCTTATTTAGAAGAGAAATATAATATTAAAATATCCAGACGCAATGTCTGTTATATCAGAAAAAAATACTTGATTTCTACTTCTTATAAAAGACAAGACCGAAGTATTTTTTATTGTCTTGATAAACAGTATGGTTATAAACAAAAACTCAATAAAGACAATATTAAATCCGTAGAAAAAAATATTGAAGGTATTTATGAACTTTCATTAAATACTTTAGAACACTATCCTTATGCAAAAAATAAAATACTGTACATTGGCTCTTCAAACAATATCAAAAAAAGACTCTCAACGTATACAACACAAAAAGGGCATACGCCCAATATGAAAAAGTTTTTACAAGATAATGCTCATCAAATCTATTTCAGGTATTTGAAAATAAAAGACTGCAAAAGTTATGAAATGTTATTGCTCAACTCTTTTATCAATATTCATGGAGAATTACCAAAATTAAATAAACAGCGTATCATCAATATAAGTCAAGCTGTTTAACTTTTACTTATATTGATTGTTTGTACACTTTAGAATTTATTGAAAGATATAACCAACAGATTATTTTATATTCACTGTTTCTGTTCTTTCCAATTCAATAGGTTTAATAACAGACTTTTTAGGTTGATCAAAATCAAGTAAAACACCCTCTTTTGATTTAAAGTAGTATTTTTTTATTGTGTTTTTATTTCGTTTCTCAGCTAAAAGTTTAAATCCATCCTTCTCTTTTATATAAGAAACTTTATCATAGTTATCTCTATTAAAAAGCTCATCAACTGCTCTTGTTTTATATTCTCGAGCAACAAAAGAAGGAGCACTGTTTATTTTGCCTTTTTTTACTTTGACAAATTTTTTTAGTTTTGGATTCCATCCATCAGAATCAATACCATCTTTATTTTCTCCTGTTACAGTAAAACCATCGGGGTTATATTTAGTACCTGTAGCTTTATGAATTCCTTCTTTATTCCAGCCTTCAATATCAAAACCTTTTGTATCATACTTACTTTGTGTAATATGGTTAAAACCAAAACTATCCCAGCCAAGTCTATTAGCACCGTGTACTGTCTGCCAAAGCTGATCTTTTTGTTTATCTTGATATGTTTTCTTAAACTGTTCGAAACATACGTTATCCATTTGTACTAAGTTTTTTTCATACACTCTGTTATCATTAACTTTAGAGTTTTCAATATAATACTCATGCTTACCATTTTTAGTACAATCTATCAAATTAATATCATCAAATTGAGATACCTTACACTGATTATCATAATAAGAGAGTACTTGCTTTTTAAATGTATATTTAAACTCTGCAGAAGTATCATTTTTTTCAGCTTGAGCAAACGATACTTTTAAGTTACGACAACTACTATTTTCCAAAGTATAGTCCGTTGTTCCAGTACTGGCATTTAAAATATTGAGTGATTTAACTGCCACCTTTGCAGTCGCTTTTTCAAGACCAACTTTACCCACGCATAATACCTTATTGTTATTTACCCATAAGCCAAATACTTTACTCTGTTTTTCACAGATATTAACCCATCGCAATGACTCTTCTTGTTGTACTGTTTTTAAGTCTCTGGTTATTGGAGGTAAAGATAAGACTGAATCCAAATCATCTATAATCATTGGCGTTAACTCTTCAGTCACATCTTCTATCTTCTTATCTGCTTTATATTTATAGACATCAAAATAATTCAATGTCAATATTTTTCTATAAATCAATTGACTCTCGCATAAAGCAGTTAACTCTTTAATTATCTCTTTTTTTTCTTTTTTAAACCAATCTTGTGAAATCTCTTCTATATCGTATAAAGAGACTTCTACATTTACAGTATTGCCAATACAATCGAAGAAAATAGGCTTAACTACAAGTTGTCGTTTAATAGGTAAACTCTTGTCTTCTATGTATTTAATTTGAATATTTCGTCTTTTTAATTCTTCAACTAGGTTAGGTACCTTCATCACTGCATTTGAAATTTTTTTATATCGATTTTGACACTGGGGAAGAACCATTCCTTTACGATACTGAATTTTTGTCTCTTTGTAAGCTCCAATAATCGATACTTCATCCAATGTTTTATACTCTTTTTTTTTGGATATATTATTAATATTAGCCACATTAAATGCACAACCACTTAGAAAGAAGAGGCTCAACACTGCAACTAAATATACTCCTTTCTTTTCCATCATTCTTTTTCCTTTAATATATGATGGTGTATTATAAAAAAAGAACTCTAAATTATTACTTTATTGTGATTATAGTTGAGAGTAGAGTTGTCCCACTGCAATACCTGCATCATTTAAAGGCACCTCTTTTGAGTAGTAGTATTGTCTTTGTAATTCATCCAACCGTTTCGTTACTGCTTCAAGCAATGTTTTGTTTTGAAATACCCCACCCGTTAATACCACTGGAAGCGTTGAGTTCTTTTGAGAAATGGTGATAATAACCTCTACAAGCATATTGATAAACTTTGTACAAATCACTTGAGCACTTCTCTCTTTAACCATGGCTTGAATGGCTTTATGTATATCTATCTCATTGTGCGAAATATCAAACTCAAAATACTCTTTGCTAGAAGCATCATACGCTTGTTCAATCAGTAATCCTGCTTCTCCTTCATAACTGACATGTTGTTCAATACCAGCTAAAGAGCACACCGCGTCAAAAAGACGCCCCACTGAAGAGGTCAATGCCGCATTTAAACCATTGTTCCAAACCGTGTGCAACAACTCGATCTCTTTGGAACTGAACGCTTTAAGTGTAGGATTATCCATACAAACCAACTCTTCAAGTGTGTAGTTATCAAACAGCAGTGAAAGTCCCAACCGTTTAATTTGTTTAATGGCAATCTCACCGCCTAAGAGTTTAAAATATTTAAAGTGCTTAATTCGTATATACTCTTTTTTAGAGGCAATAAATACCTCTCCACCCCAAATATTTCCATCATCACCATAGCCTGTACCATCAAAAGCAAAGGCCAAAACCTTTTCATCTAAACCATACTCAGCCATACATGAAAGCACATGTGCATAATGGTGTTGTATTTGCACCACTGGTATCTCTTGAGATTTTGCCCACTTAGTGGTTTCATAATTGGGGTGTTTATCACACACAATCAATTCAGGTTTAAAATCATAAAAACGACAAAAGGTCTCTACCGTACGGTCAAAATACTCCATGGCCTCAATGGAGTTTAAATCTCCAATATGAGGCGAGAGCAAGATGTCCTTATCTAATGCCAAGGCAATACTGTTTTTTTGATTGGCACCAATGGCCAAAATGGCTTTGGGTTTCTCTTTCTTATGTGTTATAGCTGTAGGTGCATACCCTCTTGCGTTTCGCAGTTTAAAAAGTTGGTTATTACAAACTTGTACCACACTGTCATCACACGCATTGATAATCTCACGGTCAAAATCCAAAACATAATCTGCCACAAAGCCCAACTTACGCATGAGTTCATCTTTTTTTCGAATAATGGGTTCATCACTTAAGTTCGCACTGGTTGCCACGATAGGCTTATCAAAATGTTCAAAGAGTAAAAGGTGTAAAGGAGTATAGGGTAAAAACAGACCAATTCTGTCAATGTTGGGAGCCACTGCGTCTGCAAGCATGTTTATTTTTTCTTTATGAAGCAATACAATAGGTTTCTCTTTTGAGTTTAAGACCCGATGCTCCTCTTCATTCATTAAAGCAATGCTTTGAGCTTGTACACTGTCCTTACACATCACAGCAAAAGGTTTAGAGGGTCTGTTTTTTCGTTGTCTCAGTTTTTTAACCGCATAATTGCTTGTAGCATCACACACCAAGTGAAAACCACCTAAGCCTTTTATGGCAACAATATCTCCCAATTGAAGAGATTGAGTCACTTTCTCTAACGCTTTTTTCCCTTGAGCAATTTCACTGTTTTTATTATCATATAAAGTGATGGTTGGTCCACAATTGGGACAACAAATAGGTTGCGCGTGATATCGTCGGTTCATCGGGTCTTCATACTCTGTTTTACACTCTTTACACATCGTAAAGTTTTTCATTGAAGTATGCGCTCTGTCATAAGGTACTGTTTTTATAATCGTGTATCGAGGCCCACAGTTTGTGCAGTTCGTAAAAGCATATTTATAGCGTCTGTCTTGTGTATTTTGAATATCTTCTATACAAGCTTCACATATGCCAATATCTGCAGAGATAAGGGTACTTTTACTGCCACTTTCATGACTGTGTAGAATTTGAAAGTTTGAGAAAGATTCCAGTGCTAACTCATGAATCGTAATATTACTGATTTTAGAGAGTGGGGGTGGGTTTTCTTGTAATGCATAAAGAAACGTTTCATGTTTCTCAGGTGTGGTGGTAAGGACAATATTCACCCCTTGGTCATCATTGTTCACCCAACCATATAGATTGTGTTGTGTCGCTAATTGGTAGACGTAGGGACGAAACCCTACTCCTTGCACCACTCCGTGCACTGTTATCTTTTTTGTAATCATACCTTATTATACTACAGGATTGTTTATTATCTCTCTTTTGTAAGACATCTGTGCCATTTGTTTAATCGTAATGTGCTCATTTCGCACATGTGATTCAATGCCCAATTTTTTTAAGTGTTCAATCACACAATTTTGCATGGTTTCAACCGCATCAATGATTTCAGTACTCAATTCAAAAGTGGTATCATCCGCCACCCGTTTTGGTATGATGCCTAACACATTGGTAGAAGGCAAATCTCTACTCATATCAATCATGTTTAACGTTTGTAGCATCTCCACTTCATGTGCACTGCCTTGCCAGTTCACTTCCAAAGGCGTATTGTTATAATCAAAGAAATAGACATCTCCTGGTTTTGAGTTAATGGCATCCACACAATCCACAATAATCACTTCATCATACTTGACAATCTCTGGAATAAGCCTTTGTGCCAAGGTTCCACCATCGACAATACTCAAGGTGTTGTTCTCTTTGCTTCTGAACTCAAACTTCTCATCCATATAGTGAATAAAGTGTGCGCCCATACCTTCATCTTGAAAAAGGATATTCCCAATTCCAAGAAGAAGGACATTTAATCCTCTTTTTCCCATTTGTAACCTGATATAATTGAATCCATTGAACCCTCTTCTCCAAAAATAGAGTTAAACACGGCCAAATAGATATGAATTGGTAAGAAGATGATAAAGAACCACATGGCAATATGGTGAATCTCTCGAACCATTGCTAAACCACCTAGAAGAACCTCAATTGGTCGCATCAAAGGATAAAGCAAACCACCTAACCCTTCATGATATACATGTACATAAAGAATCACACCTGTCAGACAAATCACAAAAAGTGCAGCATACACTCCCACGTAAGCAACAAATTGCAGTGGGTTATAGACCCCTTTTAAGTGTGGGTGTTTCCCTATAAACAGATAATATTTAATTTGGTTAATCCATATTTTCAAACTTAAAAAGTCTTTGACAGAGACGCGCTCAATTTTACTCTCTTTATCAAGAATAAAAAGATAAGATTTTCCAATGGTCACACAAATCAATAAAAATCCAAAAATCTGATGCCAACTTCTCATCAGTGCATTAAAAAAATTGGTGGGTTCACCCATATTTAATGCAGGTGCAATAAAAGGATACCCCAAATAAAACCCTGTAAAAGTCAATATAACAATGGCCAAGGCTCTCACCCAGTGAGTGATTCGAAGCCACACTGAAAACTCATAATGTTTCTTAATCATGATTTCCTCCTAACACACTTTTCTAAAGCTGTGTTCTACCTTGTATGTACCTAAGTCATTCCCTTTTGTGTCCATTACATGAACTGCACACGCAATACATGGGTCAAAACTGTGAATCACACGTATGATTTCCAGTGGTTGTGAAATATCTTGAACTTTTAATCCTACCAAGTTGGCTTCATATGGACCATACACCCCATTGGCATCCACAGGTCCTGCATTCCAAGTTGAAGGAACCACCGCTTGATAGTTCTCCACAACTCCATTTTTAATACGAATCCAGTGAGAAAGCATCCCTCTTGGAACATCCCCAATAAATCGCCCTTTGTACTCTTTGTCTTGGTCGATTTTATATGAACTGTAGGTCTCTTGGTCAACTTTGAGGTTTTCAATCAAGTTATTAAACGTTTCCAGTCCATGCTTTGCAATGGCTTGCGCTTGAATCATACGAGCGGCTGTTCTTCCTAAAGTTGAGAAGAGTGCTTCTAATGGAAGCCCTGATTTTTTTAAGAATGCATCCACTAAAGGAACAATACGTTTGTTCCCTTTTGCATATGAAATCAAGATGGATGAAAGAGGTCCCACTTCCATGGCTTTACCGTCATAACGTGGGGATTTAATCCACGTATATTTTCCTTTTTCATCAATGACTTTTGAATCCACCATCTCACCATTGGCACCTACAGTTTTCATTGCTTTCATGCCTGTATAATTTGGATTTGTTTTTCCATCATATGGATGAAGCGGTTCATTATCACTGTACCAAGCATGTGTTGCTTCCTCAGTAATTAAATCCTCATTCACCTCATGCACTTGAGTTAAATCTCCATTTAAAATAATCCCTGCATCAAATAGGTGCTCATTTCTTCCTAATTGCATGCTTTGGTGAGACATAAAGTTCATAACTGCCGCTTTACTTGTAACACTGGCTTCATCTTTATAAACATCTGCTGCCATCAATACATCTGCACTATAAGCACGTTCTATAAACTCTGCCCCTTTTTTAAAGAGTGTCAAATACTCACCCATTCGTGAAGGATCTAACAAGTCCATCACACACGTTACACCACCCACAGTTAAACTTTGTGGGTGCGGTTGTTTTCCACCAAAAAGTGCCATCAGTTTGGCTAAATCTCGTTGAACCTCTAAAGCTTTTAAGTAGTGGCTTAACAAAATTAAATTTTGTTCAGGAGTGAATCGATAAGTTTTATGTCCCCAATAAGCATTGGCAAAAGGCCCAAGTTGTCCTCTTTGGACAAACTCTTTTACTCTTGTTTTCACCGCTTTAAGTTCATCTTCACCCGTTGCAATTGGCAGGTCAGTGTATTTAAATGCCTCTTTGCTGGCTTTAGCAGGATTGGCATCCAATGCACTCACCACATCCACCCAATCCAATCCATGAAGATGGTAAAAGTGCACCACATGGTCATGCATAAACAGAGCTTGGTTCATCAGTGTTCGCGTGAGTTTAGCATTTAAAGGAGGAATGATACCCAAGGCATCTTCAACTGCTTCAATCCCTGCTCGATAGTGAGAAAAAGTACATACCCCACAAATACGTTGCATTAAAAATCCTGCATCTCTTGGGTCTCTGTTTTTAACAATGGTCTCTAACCCTCTCCAAAGTGTTGCCGTTGAGTAAGCTTTTTGAATGACATTGTTATCATCCACTTCAACTTCAATACGCAAGTGTCCTTCTATTCTTGTAATAGGATCAATTACTACTCTTTTATTTGCCATGCCTACTCCTCATCACTTTTTGGGTTTTTAAATTTTGAAATCATTGCGTGTGCTGCAATACCAATTCCCGTAGCAGTCAACAGTCCCACACCAATTTTATCTGCTGTGGCATCTGCTCCTAAGCCATTAAATGGTGTGTTAAAGAGTCTGTTTGCAACGGGTTCTTCAAAGGGTCCCATTTTGTCCCAAAAGTCAGGTTCACTGCACCCAATGCACCCATGACCTGCTTGAATTGGCCATGACGTATGAGAGTTAAATCGGTTTTTACCACAATTATTAAATGTATAAGGTCCTTTACACCCTACTTTATATAAGCAATACCCTTTTTTAGCACCTTCATCTCCAAACTCTTCCACAAATTCACCTGCATCAAATCGTCCTCTTCGTTCACATAAATCATGTACTCGAAGTCCATATGCCCATTTGGGTCGATTATAAGCATCTAAAGCTGGAAGTGTTCCATATAAAATATAGTGGAACAAAGTTCCCACAATATTCTTTTCACTTGGAGGGCACCCTGGTACGTTAATCACTGTTTTATTCGTAACTTTTGAAAGTGCCACTGCTCCAGTAGGATTCGGATGAGCTGCTTGTACACCACCAAATGCAGAACACGTACCAATTGCAAAAATAGCAGCTGCATGTTCACTGGCATTTTGAGCAATCGTTTCACCTGTATTTCCATGACCACCTACAGTAAGGTAAAAGCTGTTATTGCCACTTGGAATCCCACCTTCAACCATAAGGATATATTTGCCTTTGTGTGTTTCAATGGCATGTTCAAGATTGTGTTCTGCTTGCCAACCTGCTGCTGCCATTAACGTTTCGTGATACTCTAAACTGATGTAATCAAAGATTAAAGAGTCAATGGTGGGTGCATCTGTTCTAAGAAGTGATTCAGAACAGCCTGTACACTCTGCCATATGCAACCAAATAATAGGTAACTTATCGCTGAGTGTCGCCGCTTTTGCAACCAGAGGAGTAAAATTTGCAGATAAACCCAATGTTGCTGTCATTGCTCCTGCCCACTTCATAAAATCTCTTCTTGAGACACCATTTTTATCTAAATGACTTTTTATATTTTCATTATTTTTTAAGCCTGGAAGTTTTTCGAGCTCTAATAGTCGTAAACTCAGCTTTTCATAAAGGTTATTATCTTTCAATTTTATTCCTTATCTGAATGAGTATTCATTTATTATTAGAAATTGTAGTATATTAATAGTTAAAACTATTTTACTTATTTAAGGAATTTTTGAATTTTCTCAAATTATGTTAATTATATGTAGTACTTATGTGATTTTTGTGTTAATTATAAGAAGAGTTCTCTTCTTATAATCGTTATAAAGAAATTGGGTTTGAGTTTGAAATAAGAATATTGTAGTTCTTAAGTGCTTTTTTGAGTTTATCGCAGTAAATTTTATTTTCCCAAAAATCTCCTGTAATGACCACCTCTTTTGTTTTGACATCATTTTCTATTTTAGTGATATTTTCAGTAACTAAATCAACCAGTGATTCATAGAGTGAAAAGCACAACATACTGTTATCCACATCGGCCATTTTATAACTCATGATAGATTGAACGATACGTCGATAATCCAAATAGTTCACCCCATCAATTTTTTCAACCACCATATCAATTTTTAATCCACTTTGAACGTTAGCAGACAATGCCAACTCTTCAAGCGCTTTGGCACTTTTAAGTCCAATAATCAACGCAATCATCGCAAAGATTGCTTCAAAACCATTGCACTCTCTTAATACTCGGTTTTCAATGCTGAATTTCTTTTGATAGTTTCCAATCAATCGTGCGCAATTCTCATCGATTTCAGCTATTTCTTCAAACATATGTTCTAAATCAAGATGGATATTTGGAACTTTAATAATTGATTTTACACCTGAAGTTGGCATATACACTGCAATATCATTGTTAGAACCTTTTTTAAAGAAATTCACACCAATAACAGGTGTGGTTCGTTTGTTCTTTTCAATGATACAGGCTTTAAAGAGTGAGCCAACTTCTTGAATATACTCACTGAAGTGATAGAAAGTTTTATCCAATTCATAATCGTATCGTGGATAAACTCCCTCTTCTCCACTTAAAATGATATTCTCATTTTCATTATACGTCATTTTTAAAAGTTCAGGAGAATCTTGTGTAAAGAGGTAATCTATGCCCTGCTCTTTTAATGCATGAGTTATTAAAATCTCCTCTTTGGTTTTCGCAAACCGAACATAAATTGAGCGTCTGTTTCCAAATTCATTGTTTCTGTTGTGTGCAAAGTTGATTTGCAGTTTGATAAAAGGGCGTTCAATGGCACTTAGCAGTTGCATCTGTTTTTGATTTAAAGAGAAGTACTCACTGATTTTCATGATATCGGTCATAAGAAGGACCTCTTCTTCCTCTTTGCTTTGTGAAGTATAGAGTCGGTTCTCAATGACAATTTGACCCTCATTGAGTGCAACCTCTTTTTTCTGCTCTTTTAAAAGCTCTAAAATGGCTTCGTTGGTGCATGAAACCGATACTTCCACTCCTTTATCTTCCAAAGGTATGATACTTTCATCAAAACTGTTCAGAACTTGACTCTCACCCACAAATACAGAAATAGGAAGTTTATTTTCAAGATATTTAAAAAACTCTTCAATCACTTGTGCATCATCATCCACTCTTAAAAGAATAAACCCTCGATACAACTTTGCAGTTGCTGTGATTTTAAATTCACTGATTAAGCGATTGATGATATTGACATAATAAAAATTAGTCGTCTTAAAATCAATTTTATAGATTAATTCCATGTCGTATCTTCCTCATTTGGTATTCTGCTTAAGTGTTCGCCGTTGTAACTTCCAATAAGTTCTTGTGCAATTTGTTTGATGGTTTTATCATTTTTCTTGTTAGCACTGCATCCAATTGATTCAATCTCTTTAATCACATGTGCAATATACTCTTCAAATCTGTTTTCAATGCTTTGAGTTAAACCAATTTCTACTTTTTCAATGTCTTCAGGAATGATTCCCATAATAGTAACTGCAGCATGTTTATCCAACACTGAACAAATTTCCAGCATCTCTACAATCTCAACTTCATGCGCTGTTTTTCGATAGTTTCCTAATCCAAGTAAAACATCAGATGGCAGTCTGAAAATCTCACCTGCTTTGTCCTCTATGGAAACGGTGTCTAAGATAATGACATTATCATACTCTTGAAAATAACTCATGAGTTTAAACCCCAGTGTTCCCCCATCAATGATTTCAATTTCTGGTTCAAACGTATAGTTCTCTTCTATATATTTTGCAGCATAGATTCCTATACCCTCATCTTTAAAGAGTAAATTACCAACACCCACTACAATATTTTTCATTCTATTCTCCCTTGAAGCTTTCACCATAAAAGCACTGAAAAAAGTCTCTTGCTCTTTACACTGCTTTTAAACTAAAAAAGGGTTGTAGAGTTTATACTACAACCCTTTTATATTCAATTAAAAAGAGGTAATCTAAATGATTACTCTTGCTCTTTTTTCTGTTTTGGTGCAAATTTATATCCACCTAAAACAATGTTAATATCACCCTCTTGCCAGAAGATGGTTCTCCAAATTTGATAATAAATATGAGACATCACCCACATTAAAATCAAGTACATTGCAGTGTGGTGAGCAATTCTTACACCCATGTTTCCACCAAAGAGGCTCAATGTCCAATCTGTAGAAAAGTGAAGTAGCCATGGCCACCAAGCTCCAATTGAACTCTGTCCTGAAGCTAAACCATGTACATAGAGTTGAAGTCCTGTTAATAACATGAACACTAAAAGAATGTGAAACAGCGTAAAGAACATGATGTTATAACTGTCACTGTGCGTTGAATCAAACTTCTTTCTTCGGTTAAAGGTAATTAAGTTAAAGAAGACTTCACAAAACTCAACAAAATTTTTCTTCGTTGGCAAAATCTTTTTGTATGGTTTTTCAAATCTTGAAAATAGGTATAAATACCCAATTAAGATTGCTGTTACATCAAAGATGATGGCTACAATAAAGTGCCCCCATCTATTCCATGCCATCACATATTTATCCACTGCAGGGTCTGCAATAAATGTTTGATAATATGGATGACCTATGTATAACCCGGTTGCGACTGCTGCAACCATGCAAATCGCATTCACCCAGTGAATGGTTCGCATGATTGGCGTCATACGCTCAACCTTTTTATATTTAGGCACGGCTTGCTCCTAGTGGATCTACTTTATAAACACTCAGCTCTTTACCGTTTGTATCTACAATGTGAACCGCACAAGCAATACAAGGGTCGAAGCTGTGAACTGTTCGGATGATTTCTAAAGGCTCATCAGGATTCACCACTTTAGTTCCCACTAAAGAGGCTTCATAAGCTCCTAATCGCTCTTTGTAATCTCTTGGCGCTGCATTCCATGTTGATGGAACAACCGCTTGATAGTTTTCTACTTTACCGTCTTTGATTTTAACCCAGTGACCCAAACCTCCACGTGGAGCTTCAGCCATACCATAACCTTTTGCATCTTTAGCTACTTTGTCAAAATCAAACTCAGTCCATGTTGATAAATCACCGTTTGCTACGTTTACAGCTAACTCATCAGACCACTCGATACATTTGTCTGCCATTAGTTCAGTCTCAATAGCTCTTGCAGCTGTTCGTCCAATGGTTGAGAAAAGAACTTTAGTTGGTAAGTTACCGTTCTTCAAGAATGTAGTAACATATTTGCTGATAAGTTCATCCCCTTTAGCAACACCAATCACCATTCTTGCTAATGGCCCCACTTCCATTCTCTCATCATCGTACAGTGGAGATTTAATCCAAGAGTATTTTTTCTTCGTATCTAAATATGCAATTCCATCCTCTTTTTTACCAAATCCTGTATAGTTAGGGTTGGTTACACCATCATATGGGTGAAGGTTTGTTGTTCCCTCATACCAAGCGTGAGTAACGTCTTCAGTAATCTTAGACTGATCTAATTCAAACACTTTAGAGATATCTTTATTTAAAACAACCCCTGAAGGAAAAAGTTTTTTAGAGTCATAGAATGGTAAGTCATCTAAGTTAAAGTCCCCATAAGACATGAAGTTACCTAAACCACCACCAACACCAGCAAGTGCTTCATCCGCATACATTGTTCCTGCCATGTAAACATCTGGTAAATAAGCCTCTTTAGTAAACTTTTGAGCTTTTTTCATGATTTGTTTATACTCTGCAATTCGTGAAGGATTTTTAATATCCTGAACACACGTTACACCACCAACAACTAATGATTGCGGGTGTGGGTTTTTACCACCAAAGATTGCCAATGCTTTAGCTAACTCTCTTTGTAACTCTAATGCATCTAAATAGTGAGAAAGTGCAATCAAGTTTTGCTCAGGTGTGAGTTTATATGCTTTGCTTCCCCAGTAAGCATTACCGAAGATTCCAAGTCGACCTTGTTTTACATATTTAGTCACTCTTTCTTGAACTTGTTTATACACACTTTCACTTGCATTCCAAGGATTAGTTTTAGCAATTTCTGCCCATTTGTGTGCTTCAGCTACAGCTTTTTTAGGATCTGCTTCTAATGCTTTAGTGATATCAACAAAATCAAGTGCATGCAGGTGATAGAAATGAACAATGTGGTCATGTACATACAATCCACCTTGCATTAAGTTTCGAACCAATCTTGCATTTTTAGGAATCGTTACACCAAATGCATGCTCAACCGCTTCAATACTTCTTTGATAATGTGTACCTGTACAAACTCCACAGATTCTCATTGCAAGTAGACCACAGTCTCTAGGGTCTCTTCCTTTTAAAATCTCTTCAATCCCTCTGAACATTGTTGATGAACTGTATGCATCTGTGATAACATTGTTCTCATCAATCACTGCCTCGATTCTTAAGTGACCTTCAATTCTCGTAATTGGGTCAATGACTAAATGTTTCTTACTCATTATCTTCTCCATGCTCTGATTTTTTACCTGCTACTGCACTTACAACTGCGTGTGCTGCAATACCAACTGTTGTTGCTGTTAATAGTCCTAAACCGAACTCATCAACTGTTTTTTCAACTCCACCAGTAGGTGCTTTAATATTAGCATCTGCCATTGGTCTTTCGTATGCATATTTATCCCAGAAGTCTGGCTCACTACATCCAATACATCCTCGACCAACACCAATAGGCCAGTTTGTCCCTTCGTTGTATCGAATAATAGAACAGTTATTAAATGTCATAGGACCTTTACAACCCACTTTATATAAACACCAGTTGTTTTTAGCACCTTCATCACCCCACTCTTCTACGAACTCACCAGCATCGAAGTGAGCTCTTCTTTCACAGTTATCGTGGATTCTATAACCAAATGCGAATTTTGGTCGTAATAATGAGTCTAACTCTGGTACTTGACCGCTTAAAATAAAGTGTAAAACAACACCCACCATGTTTGCTGGATTTGCTGGACAGGCTGGAATATTAATCAGTGGTTTTCCTTTAACAATGTCCATAACACCAACGGCACCTGTTGGATTTGGAGCAGCTGCAGGAATACCACCAAAGGTAGCACAGGTACCAACTGCAACAACTGCAGCTGAATCTTTTGCTAATCTCTCTAAATGCTCTTTAAATGTCTCACCGCTTGCACCAATCGTTCCATATTGACCATTCATTGCTGTTGGAATGGCTCCTTCAACAAACAGTAAATATTTCCCTTTAAAGTGATGCATTGCATCTTCAAGTTGTGCATCTGCTTGATGCCCTGATGCTGCCATGATTGTTTCGTGGAATTCCAGACTTAATACATCAAAAAGTAAATCATCTACTGTAGGAGCACTGCTTCGTAAAAGTGCTTCTGAGTTACCAGCACAATCTTGTAACTCAATCCAAATAACAGGTACTCTGTTCATTAATTCTGTTGCTTCAGCGACCAATGGAGCAAACATAGGAGGAAGCATAAGTGTTGCCGTCGTAGCACTGACCCACTTCATAAAATCCCGTCTGTTCACGCCTTCACTCTCAATGATTTCCATCATATCCATCTCTTTAAGCTTTGGTTGAGCTTTTAATGAATCCAATCTGGCTCTCATTTTTGAATAAAGGTTATTGTAATACTCTTCACCCTTATTCGTCTCTACACGCGCCGATTTTTGTGTAAACATCTTTTTTACCATCTCTTGCGAATCTGCAACCATCTTTCCCTCCTATACAGAATGTTCATTAACTTTTAAAAAAGTACCTACATAACACTTATACGAAACTTAAGAATGAATATTGATTCACCATAATACATAGCATTAACATAGCATTGGAATAACAATAATGTAACTAATTAGTTTATCACATTTATTGTATAAAAATCAAAAACTGAAGAAAACTCCGATTGAATAGTTATTCAGTAAATGAATATTCATTTTCTATTTTTTGTTCAATAAAAAAAATTTAACAGACGCGTCAATTATGTAACAAATATGTTTTTTTTTGAAAAATTTGTTAAAGTGTTTCAATTTTACACGACTAATGAGTCGTGCATACAGAACAAACGTCGAAGCTTCGTAAAACGATGGTTGCTTCTTGCAGTGAATTTAATCCAATTAAAGCCTTTTGTGCTACACCATAATCAGGCTTTTCTCCAGGTCCTAAATTCCATACTGTTGGAGTAACCACATCATAAGATTTTATTTTACCTTCGTGTATGATAAGTTCATGTTTAAGTGCCCCTCTAGTAGCTTCAATAAAACCCGTACCAAAGGTTGAGTTTATCTCCTTAAGTGCCGTTTTAGGAGCGATATAAGACTCTTCTGAAATGTCCAAAGTGTGCAACATTGTTTTTGCTGTTTGAAGTAAATAAGCAATCTCATCGACTCTGGCCATCACGCGAGTTAACACCGAGTCATCATAGGTTTTATGAAGTTGCTTAATAAAACGTCTGTTTTGGGTCATGGCTCTTGCTAAGGGTCCCGTTTCATAAAAAAGGTTATCATATTTCACCGTTTTTGCCCAACCATACTTCTCTTTTTTTTGTATTTTACTGTTGAGTTCAAACGTAAAATCATCATGTTCTTTGATTTTATTCATCTCAAATTTACTGACATTTTTTAGTCTGATTTTTCCTTTATGAAAACCACACGCATCCGATATTACAAAAAATCGATTATAGCTTTGACCTATTTTTTCTAAAGATTGTTCAAAACTCATCTTAAGAAAAGATTTTATATCCCCTTTTAAAAGCTTTAAATCATCTGTTTGTGAAAGAGTAAGATAGTTTTGCATCTCCATTCCCACCAGCTCTTTTTCAAAGTATGCAATGGTTTGGTCAATATAGTTTTCAACTAAAATCATATCCATGTGCGTTGGATCACACATCACTCCTCCTGGAACCATATAGGATGTATGTGGCCACTGTCCAGCAAAAAGAGCCAAGGCTTTTGTGATCTCACTGCTGGCACGTTGAGCTTTTAACCACTGTTGACCTTTTAAAGGTTCAAACTCTTTTCGTGGAGTCATTGATGCAGCATTGATATCTGGCATAATAAAAAAGTAAAACCATTTAATATGGCTTTGTACAATTTCAATAATCAATCCCAACTCTCTTAAAATTTTTGCTTTTGCAGTGACGTGCAATTCTATGTTGGCATTTTTATAACAATCCTCCAAAGCATTCACAGTAGCAAGCAGATGCGCTTGTCCGCAAATACCACACATTCTTGGGGTATACACAAGAGCGTCCAAAGGTGCTTTTCCTTCCAACATATACTCAAAACCTCTGAAATTGAGAAATTCAATATAGGCATCATTGACTCTGTTATTTTTCCAATGGAGATTAAGTTTTGCTTCGCCTTCTATTCTTTCAATTATATCAACGGTTTTCATCTATGAGTTTTCCTATTAATCGTTCTATTTTAAAAGTTTTTGCAATCCCTGTAAGTGAAAGATAGGCACGTTTAGAGATACCCAATGGCACCTCTGCAGGAATACCTATATTTTTCTTCGTTTCAAGCATATTTTCACGAGGAAAGTCTGTTTCAGTACAGCCAATACAAGGCATGCCCACTCGGGTTTTTGAGCTGGTATCATTCCACAATATTTTATTACAACTGCTGTGTGTCATGGGCCCTCGACACCCTTGTTCATAAAACAGACACCCCTCTTTTAAACCAAAACTTTTGCTCTCTACTTTCCATTCAAAATACTCATTTCTCGTACACCCATGGTGCGCTAAATGAGAGTATAGTTCAATGGGACGTTGCTCATCATCTAAAGCAATGTTCCCTTTTGCTTTAAGCGTATAAAGTGTTTGTAAAATCCACTCTGGATGTACAGGGCAACCTGTAAGGTTAATCGTATCGTGACCCGATTTACATGCACTTTTTTTACCCACAACAGACTGAACACCTACCACGTCATCATTGTGTTCAAACTTGGCATGCACCCCTCCGTATGACGCACAACTTCCCACTGCAATCACATAATGTGAACGTTTGATGAGTTTTTCTACAATTGCCGTACTGCTTTGGTCACTTAAGGTTAAAAATTGAGTATTTGAAGTTAAAGCACCCTCTATGAGTAAAAAATCATACGAGGCATTGGATTGAAGAACATCATTTAAAGTTGTATGGTGTGTTAAGCTGGGGTGATAAACAAGCTCAAACTGATTAAGGAACTGTTCAAAACGCGAGGCGTTTGAACTTAAAAGTGATTGTGTATTGCCATTACATGTAAGGGCTTGAATCCAAACAACTTTTGGTTTATTCCTCATACTTCAGTGCTCGATAGATGTTTTCAGCAATCAAATCGCTGTAATCTAAGAGGTCTTTTTCCAGTACTTTTTCACCGCTTAAAAATGCAAAACCACCTAAGCTTCCCATAAACATACCAAAGGCAGCAAAGAAGTCTTGGTCTCGAAACTCTTTTTTAGCCGCACCCTCATCAAGCAGAATCATCACTTCTGTTACAAACTCTCCAACGCAAAGAAAACCTTCGCATCCTTGGTTAAATACCTCTCTGTTTGAGAGGTAGACTCGTAAAAAATACTCTATGATTTCAGGTGTTTTTTTAACGCGTTTAAAATATTTTCGTGTAAATTCATAAATTTTCTCTTTTGAAGAAATGTCCATATTGTTCACTTCACGTAAATCTTGTGCTAATACATTGGTAGAATATTTAATGGCACATTTTGCAAGCTCTTCTTTAGAAGGAAAATAGTTGTACATATTTCCCACACTCATCTTCATTGCTTTAGCAATGTCCGGAATAGTGGTATTGTAAAACCCTTTTTTAGAAAAAAGTTTAAGTGATTTTTCGATAATTGAAATTTTTTTTGTCTCTTTAGCTGACAAGGTCTTACCTTATATTTAAAATTACCCACATTATAATGAAAAAATTTTTAAGAGAGATTAAAAAGAGAGAAGAAATAGAGCTTAAGCCCATAAAATGGGCTTAAGTGTTACTATTAAGAGTGTACTAGGTTTGTTAATTCCGCATCACTGATAGTGTGGAAGTTTAAGTATTTATAAATATCATCTCTTTTTTCAGGAGTGATTTTCTTAGGTACCATGTTTAAGTACTCTTCTTTAGTTGGAAGTCGTCCAAGTAAAGCTGCAAGCGCTGCAACTTCTGCAGAACCTAAGTAAACTTTAGAGTCTTTACCAAGTCTGTTGTCAAAGTTTCTAGTACTTGTTGAGAATACAACTGCACCTTGACCAACGTTTGCTTGGTTACCCATACATAAAGAACATCCTGGGATTTCAAGTCGTGCACCAGCAGCACCAAATACTGCATAGTAACCCTCTTCAGTTAATTGTTGTTGATCCATTTTTGTTGGAGGAGCAATCCATAATTTAGCTGGAACTGGACCTTCACCTTTAAGAACTTCACCTAAAGCTCTAAATAGACCGATATTTGTCATACAAGAACCAACAAATACTTCGTCAATTTTCTCAGTTGGTCTGTTTGGATCAGCTAAGATGTTTGATAATGTATCAACATCATCTGGATCGTTAGGACAAGCTAATAATGGCTCAGTGATTTCATTTAAGTTGATTTCGATAGTTGCTAAATACTCTGCGTCTGCATCTGGAGTTAATAACTCAGGATTAGCAATCCACTCTTTCATTTTATCCGCTCTTCTTTGAAGCGTTCTAGCATCTTGATAACCCTCTTCAATCATTTTCTCAATTAAAGCGATGTTAGAAGATAAGTACTCAATGATTGGTTCTTTATCTAATTGAACAGAACAAGCTGCTGCTGATCTCTCTGCTGCTGCATCTGAAAGCTCAAATGCTTGTTCAACTTTAAGTTGTGGAAGACCAGAAATCTCAATTACGTTACCAGCAAAGATATTCTTTTTGTTTTTCTTAGGAACTGTTAAAAGACCATCTTTAATCGCTTGGTAAGGAATAGCATTAACTAAGTCTCTTAAAGTGATACCTGGTTGTAATTCACCTGTAAATTTAACGTGAACTGATTCAGGCATAGTTAAAGGCATCATACCAGTAACACCTGCGAATGCTACAAGTCCAGAACCTGCAGGGAAAGAGATACCAATTGGGAATCTTGTGTGTGAATCTCCACCCGTACCAACTGTATCTGGTAAACAAAGTCTGTTTAACCACGAGTGAATAACACCGTCACCTGGTCTTAAAGTAACACCACTTCTTGAAGTAATGAACTCTGGCAATGTGTGTTGTAAGTTGATGTCTGCTGGTTTTGGATAAGCAGCAGTGTGACAGAATGATTGCATTACCATATCTGCACCAAAGCTAAGTGCTGCAAGCTCTTTAATCTCATCTCTTGTCATAGGTCCTGTTGTATCTTGGGAACCAACAGTTGTACAAACTGGCTCAACATACATACCTGGTTTAACACCTTCAAGACCACACGCTCTACCCACCATTTTTTGTGCTTGAGTATACCCTTTACCATTATCTTCTGGTTGAGTTGGAGCAATAAAAATATCAGATGCACCTAATCCTAAAGCCTCTCTTGCTTTTGCAGTTAAACCTTTACCAATGATTAATGGAATTCGTCCACCTGCTCTCATTTCATCTGTTAAAGTGTTTGGAGCAAGATTAAATTCAGAAACAACTGAACCATTCTTTTCAATTACACCCGCATATGGTTTAAGAACAATAACATCACCCGTTTCTAACTCATCAACTGGCGCTTGGATTGGTAAACATCCTGAATCTTCAGCAGTGTTGAAGAAAATTGGAGCAATGATTGAACCAATAACAACTCCACCTGTTCTTTTATTTGGTACACCTGGAATATCTCTACCCATGTGCCATTGAACAGAGTTGATCCCTGATTTTCGAGAACTTCCTGTACCCACAACATCACCAACGTATGCTAAAGGATGACCTTTTTCTTTCAATTTATCCATTGTATTTAATGGATCTTCCATTCTTGATTGTAACATTGCAGTTGCATGTAATGGAATATCTGCTCTTGTAAATGCTACTGTTGCAGGAGATAAATCATCTGTATTTGTTTCACCAGGGATTTTATATACTGTTAAAGTAATCTCTTCTTCTAAAGCGGGTTTATTTGTAAACCATTCAGCATTTGCCCAAGACTCAATCACTTCTTTTGCTTTTACATTTCCACCATCTGCTAACTCTTTTACGTCATTGAATGAATCGTAAACTAAAATAGTGTTTTTTAATTGTTTTGCTGCAGCTTCAGCCACTTCATCAATTTTAAGAGCCTCAACCAATGGTGTTACATTGAATCCACCCATCATTGTTCCTAAAATTTCGATTGCTTCGATTTTAGAAATTACAGAACATGATACGTTACCTTGAACGACATCATTTAAAAATGCTGCTTTAACATATGCTGCATCGTCAACACCAGGGTTAACTTTGTTTTTGAATAATTCTAATGCATACTCTGCATCTTCAACAGTAGAAGCTTTTAATAACTCTACTAATTGTGCAGTTTGTTCAGCTGTTAAAGCTAACGGAGGTAAGTTACCCTCTTTCGCTCTCTCTTCAGTATGTGCTCTATAATCAGCTAGTAAACTCATATATATCTCCTGTTTATTTTAAGTCTTTGTAGTATAGCATATTGACATTATTATAGATGTACAATTCTTGTAAAAGTTGCACAAGTTTTTTTTGATGTTTAAATTGGTTACAAAATCAGGCTCTTTATAGAGTTAAAAGAGCCTGATTTGTCATTTTTCGGGATATATCATATTGAGAGGCTGTACAAATTTATCAAAATCTTCACTGGACAAAATGCCCAATTTTTGTGCTTCTTCTTTGAGTGTTGTACAATTTTTGTACGCTTCTTTAGCAATGAGTGCGGCTTTTTCATATCCAATATAAGGATTGAGTGCCGTTACAAGCATCAAAGAGTCATTTAAATACTCATTGATTTTTGTTTCATTTGCCTCAATTCCGACCGCACAATGCTCATTAAATGAACGAATTGCATCGGCTAAGAGTTGTATTGATTGTATAAGGTTATAAGCAATCACAGGTTTAAAAACATTAAGTTCAAAGTTTCCTTGACTGGCAGCTATACCTATTGTAGCATGGTTACCCATGACTTGAACAGCTACCATGGTCAATGCTTCAGATTGTGTGGGATTGACTTTCCCTGGCATAATAGAACTTCCTGGTTCATTGGCAGGTATGGTTAACTCCCCTATTCCACACCTTGGTCCACTGCTTAACCAACGAATGTCATTGGCTATTTTCATGGCATTTGCTGCCAAGCCATTCAATGCCCCACTTAAAAAGACCTCTGCATCATGAGAGGTCAGACCATGAAATTTATTGGGATGAGAGACGAAGGGTATACCTGTTTTGGTTGCATCATTTAAAACAGCACATACTCTGTTTGAAAATTCACAATGGCAATTGATCCCTGTACCCACTGCCGTTCCGCCAATGGCGAGCTCTTTAATATATTTTAATGCATCTAAAATCTGCTCTTTACTTTTTTTAAGCATCTCCACATAACCACTGAACTCTTGTCCCAAACTCAACGGTGTAGCATCTTGCAAATGAGTTCGACCAATTTTTACAACACTTTCAAACGTTTTTGATTTTGATTGAAGCGTGTCATGTAGTTTGTCAATACTGGGCAATAGTTCATTTTGTACTTGAAGTAAAAATGCAATGCGCATGGCTGTTGGGAAAGTATCATTGGAACTTTGAGACATGTTCACATCATCATTGGGATGAATCAATCGATTCACTCTGAAATCTTCACCTAAATATACCGTAGCAATGGAAGAGATAACCTCATTTAAATTCATATTACTTTGAGTCCCACTTCCTGTTTGCCAAACTGAAAGTGGAAATTCATGAGGGTATTTACCTTTTAGTATATCTTCACATGCCTTTTGTATTGCGATGGCTTTCTCATTTGAGAGTTTTCCTAAATCACAGTTGGCTTTGGCGCATGCAGATTTTAAATGTGCAAATGCATGTATAAGTTCTTTGGGCATCTTTTCAATGCCTATTTTAAAGTTTTCCAAACTTCGTTGGGTTTGTGCTGCCCACAGTTTAGAATTCTCTACTTGAACTTCACCCATCGTGTCATGTTCCATTCGATATTGCATCATTCACTCCTCATAAATTCTGTTGTTTTATCTTACAATAAATTTTCACAACAGACAACTTTTTAAGAAAAATAATTTTTACCTTTTTTAAAAACTGTATAAATTAGGAGAGCTTTTATAGAATAAAAAAACAGATATAAAAAAATAACCTTATCTTTTTATCTTTTAATGGTATAATTAATACTTAAACTATAAAGTAAGGATTAAGATGGATGCCTATAGCTTTGACACATACACACAACTGTTTAAGTATATTACCACCCATTATGATAATCCTACTTTTTTAAACTACTTAAAAGATGGTGAATATGAATCTATCAGTACTGCTGATTTTAAACAGCGTGTCTCTTATTTAGCTCTTGCTTTAGAAGAGTTTGGCGTCAAAGAGTATGACAGTGTTGCACTCTTTGCTAAACCCAGTCCTTGTTGGCTTATTTTTGACTTTGCCTTGCAACTTGTAAAAGCAGTATCTGTGCCCATTTTTGAAGATATATCTCAAAAAAATTTGGATTTTGAACTGCATGACTCGCAAATCAAATATATCTTTACGGATCACACCAAATACATTTACGACATTGATGATGAAATCACCATCATTGGCTGTAATATTGTGGCCAAAAACAAAAAGTTTATCACGGTATCCGAACTCATGGAGAGAGGAAAACTTCTGTATAAAACCAAATCTGATGAAATAGAAAATATGATTCACTCAGTAGGTCCCGATTACCTTTTCAGTGTGGTCTATACCAGTGGGAATACCGGTATTCCAAAAGGGGTGGAGCTTACACAAAGTAATATTGTTTCACAATTGCATGCAATACATCAACTCTATCCTTTAAAAAAAGGTGCTAAAGCATTGACGTTGCTTCCATTGGCACACATTTTTGAACGTACAGTCATGAGTTATTATCTCAGTTGTGGTATCAGTATTTATTTTGTAGATGATGTGCACAATGTGGCACCTCTGATGAAAAAAGTTAAACCCAATATCATGACAGTCGTGCCTCGTCTTTTGGAAAAAATATATCTAAAAATTGAAGAGAAAGTGTATGAGAAGAAGGGCTTTGAAGGTTTGGTTGCACGCTTAGCATTTCAACGAGCTCGGCAAAAAAAATACAGTAAGCCTACCCTTATTGACAAACTCTTTTCAAAACTGGTGTATAACAAATTTTTGGAGAGTTTTGGTGGTGAATTAGAAGTGCTTGTCAGCGGTGGCGCCAATTTAGATAAAGAGTTATATAACTTCTTTTTAAATATTGGATTGCCTTTATATCAAGGGTATGGCTTAACAGAGACCTCTCCTGTGATCAGTGTGAATTATCCAGGCAACAATAAAGCAGGAACCTGTGGGAAACCGCTTCCAAATGTGAAAGTGAAACTCAATAAAGATAATGAACTGCTTACTAAAGGGCAACATGTCATGAGAGGATACCGTAACCAAGAAGGCATGACGCAAGAGACCATTGACCAAGATGGTTGGTTACACACAGGAGATTTAGCAAGCATTGATGAAGAAGGTTATATTACCATTCAAAGCAGAAAAAAAGAGCTGTTAAAAACCTCTACAGGCAAATACATCAGTGCAGTGGCAATTGAACAAGCCATTACACAAAGCAAATATATTGATTACGCCATTGTCGTTGGTAATGACCGACAATTTGTCACCGCATTGCTTTTTATGAACCCAGAATTAGTACCAAAAGATATAAATGCAGAGACATTTTATAAACAAAGTGATATAAAAAGTCAAATCATTGCACACATTAAAAGAGTGAATGCCACTTTAGACCAATGGGAAAAAGTGGTAAAATACGCTATTATAACGAATAAAATCTCCATTGATGGAGGAGAGCTTACGCCATCAATGAAAATACGACGAAATGAAATTGAGAGCAAATATAAGAAGATTATAGATAATATGTATAAATAAATCCAATTAAAGGATCCACATGAGTGAACGAATTGCAATTATAGATGGACTAAGAAGCCCCGTTGCCAAAGCATACGGTAAACTTAAACATATCCAAGCAGATACTTTAGGTTCAATCATTGCAAAAGAGCTGATTTTACAAATTGGAATTGATTACAAACAGTACAATGAAGTCATCATTGGAAACGTAGCCCAGCCGACTAATGCAGCGAATATGGCACGTGTCTTAGCCTCACGAGCTGGTTTCCCTATCTCCACACCTGCATACACAGTACACCGAAACTGTGCCTCAGGTATGCAAGCAATCAGTTCTGCAATGGCTTCTATACGTTCCAATGAAGGACAGCTTTACTTAGTAGGTGGAGTAGAATCCATGAGTAATATTCCTATTTTATACAGTGATAACCTTCGTGATTTAATGATCAGTGTGAACAACAGTAAAACACTGTTACAAAAACTCACCGTATTAAAAAACTTTCGACCCAACTTTTTAAAACCCGTGATTGGTTTGGTCTCTGGACTAACCGATCCTATCAGTGGTCAAATCATGGGATTAACGGCTGAAATTTTAGCCAACGAATTTAAAATCACACGATATGAACAAGATGAGTATGCACTGCTGTCTCACAAACGTGCACAAGCAGCAATTGAAAAAGGCCTTTTAAAGGACGAAATTTATCCTATAGTAACAAGCAATGAGTCCATCATGTATGACGATGACGGTATTCGTTACAATCAAAATATGAAAGCCTTAGAGAAACTACATCCATTCTTTGATAAACAAAATGGTACAGTAACCGCTGGAAACTCTTCACAAATCTCCGATGGGGCTTGTATGCTTGCAGTATGTTCTGAAACTTATGCAAAAAGCATAGGGATCAAACCATTAGGATACATCAAAGAGTTTGCCTATGCCGGACTTGAAGCACATAGAATGGGATTAGGTCCTATATATGCAACTAAAAAACTTTTTGACAAAACAGGCATGAGTTTAAAAGAGTTTGATTTGATTGAAATGAATGAAGCATTTGCAGCACAAGTTTTAGCCAACATTAAAGCCTTTAACTCAAAAGAGTTTTGTAAAAAAACATTTAATTCTGAACCCTTAGGTGAAATAAACCAAAATATTCTTAATGTCAATGGTGGAGCAATTGCATTAGGACATCCTGTAGGGATGAGTGGTGCACGTATTGTTTTAGCAGCACTTAAAGAGTTAAAAAGACGTAAAAAACAGACAGCCTTAGCAACCTTATGTGTAGGTGGTGGTCAAGGTGCATCTTTTGTATTGGAGGCCAACTAGTATGAAAACAAACCATATAAAACTGGATATTAACAATAACATTGCCACGCTTACTTTTGATATGAAAGATTCCAATGCCAATACCCTTGGCAGTGAAGTTTTAGAAGAGTTTGATAAAAAATTGGACGAGCTTAAACAGCAAAGTGGTATTCAAGCACTGCTCATACAAAGTGCGAAACCCTCTATTTTCATAGCAGGTGCAAACATTAAAGAGATTGAACCCATGAACGATGAGAAAGTCATCTTTGATTATTTAATGAGAGTCAATGAGATCTTTTTAAAACTTGAACGTCTGAAGTTTCCTTCTATTGCGTATATCAATGGTTCGTGTATGGGAGGTGGTTTAGAGTTAGCTTTAGCGTGCTCTTACCGTATAGCAACCAGTGAAGAGGCAACTAAAATTGCATTTCCTGAAGTGAAACTGGGTTTCTTTCCAGGATTTGGAGGTACACAAAGACTTCCAAAACTCATTGGACTCATTCCTTCTTTGGATTTGATTCTTACAGGCAAAACCATTGATGCAAAAAAAGCATACAAATTAGGTTTGGTCAATGAGTTTTTTGCACAAGGACAAAGTAAAGACAGAGTTGAAGCATTCATACAAAAAGCAATCAAGAAAAAAGTGAAAAATAAAAAACGCTTTAACCTCATGGAGTATTTTAAAGTAACTCAAGAGTATATTTACAATAAAGCATTTGAAAATTTAGAGAAAAAAGTACATCCTAAATATTTTGGACCTTATAGAGCTTTAGATGTCATACGACACACTTATAAAAGCAGACATCATATTGGTATTAAAGTAGAAGCTCAAACATTCAGTGAAGTGGCCGTAACCAAAGAGTCTAAACATCTTATTAATCTTTTCTTCACGCAACAAGCATTGAAAAAAGAGTATAAAACAGAGCATGAATTGCCTGCTATTGAACAAACAGCCGTGGTTGGAAGTGGCGTAATGGGTAAAGGCATTATTTGGCTTTTTAGTAAATTTGCTAAAGGGGTGCGTATTAAACTGCGACGACTTGACCAAACCCAAGAGATCCTTCAAGGGGTGAGCAACCTCTATGACTACTTTATTAAAACCCATAAAATGACAAAGAAACAGGTTGATTTCAAACTCAACCGTTTGAGTTATACCCAAGAGTATAAAGGCTTTAAACTCATTGATTTTGCATTGGAAGCCATCATTGAAAATAAAGAGGAAAAAATCAAAACCTATAAAGAGCTTGAAAAAGAGCTCAATGAGCAAGCCATATTAGCAACCAACACCTCTTCGATCTCCATTGAAACACTCTCAGCAAAAGTCAAAAATAAAAAGAACTTTTTAGGGGTACACTTCTTTAATCCCGTCAATAAGATGCCATTAGTAGAAGTCATTCCCAACTCAAAAACTTCACAAGAGAGCATTGAAAGAGTCTTTGCATTTTTAAAACAGTGCGGCAAAACGCCTGTACTCGTACATGATTGTGCTGGTTTCTTGGTCAATCGTGTGTTGCTTCCATTTATCAATGAAGCAGGCTTCATGCTTCAAGAGGGCAATGGCATCGAAAAAATTGATAAAACACTCAAAGAGTTTGGTCTTCCTATGGGGGCTTTTGAATTGGCTGATACGGTGGGAATTGATGTGGGGTATAAAGTGGCTACTATTTTAGAAGAGTCATATGGAAGCAGAATGAAAGTGTGCGAACTTTTAACAGAAATTTATAACAAAAAACTGCTGGGTAAAAAAACTGGTATCGGATTTTACATTCATACCAAAGAGTCCATGCGTGTGAATCATACCCTTGAAAACACACAAAAGTCCATCAAAGTTGTCACCAGTTCAGATATGATTGATCGAGCCATTTTAATCATGGTCAATGAAGCAAGCCGTTGTTTAGAAGAAGGGATCATTGATAATGTGGCCTATTTAGATTATGCAATGATTGCAGGAACAGGCTTCCCTGCATTCAGAGGTGGATTGCTCAAATACGCCGATGAACTCGGGATCGATTACATTGTCTCTAAACTTTTAGAGTTTGAAAAACGACATGGTGAACGATTCAGACCAAGTCAACTGCTTTTAGATTTACAGAAAAATAAAAAAACATTTTACACAGGAGAAGCATTATGGAAACACTGATTTTTATACTCATACTTTTTGCCTTGGCATTTACAACCCTTCCTCTTATTGGATGGGTCATTATCATTGGTTTATACAGCTTCTTCTTTTTTGATGCTGGCATTCTTTTCTTTATACCATTTATTGCCATTGCCTTTGTGCTTTTAAACAAAGAGATTCGAGTACGGCTCATCACTCAAAAACTGGTCGATATGGTCAAAAAGAGAGGTCTTTTACCTAAAATCTCACCCACTGAAGAACAAGCACTTCAAGCAGGGACTTCATGGGTAGAGTCAAACTTTTTTAACGCCACCGTGGACTTTAAACGTATCAACGACGAAAAAGTAACACAACTTACAGATGAAGAGCAAGCCTTTTTAGACAATGAAGTTGAAACACTGTGCAACATGACCACTGATTGGGAAATCTTCCAAAACCGTGATTTAAGTGAAAAGGTGTGGGAATATATTAAAAGCAAAAAATTCTTTGGTATGATCATTCCAAAAGAGTTTGGTGGTTTAGGTTTCAGTGCCACAGCACACTCAAAAGTGATTGAAAAACTGGTTTCTCGTTCACAAGTATTGGCCATAACTGTCATGGTGCCAAACTCATTGGGACCTGCAGAGCTGATTTTAAAACACGGTACAGACAAACAAAAAGAGAAATATCTTAAAAACCTAGCAGTAGGAAAAGAGGTGCCTTGTTTTGCATTGACTGAACCCAATGCGGGCAGTGATGCAACCTCAATCACCTCTTATGGAACACTGTTTAAAGATAAATCAGGCAAAGTAAAAATCAAACTCAATTTTGAGAAACGATACATCACTTTAGGAAACATTGCAACACTGCTTGGTTTAGCATTTCAACTCAAAGACCCTGAACACATCTTAGGAGAAAAAGAGGATTTGGGTATCACATTTGCTTTGGTCAATGCCAAACTCAAAAGTGTGGACAACTCAAAACGTCATGACCCATTAGGCATCCCATTTATCAACTCACCGCTGTATGGAAAAGATGTGGTAATTTCAATTGAGGATATCATTGGTGGAGAAGCAGGCATTGGTCATGGCTGGCAAATGCTTGTTGAGTCACTCTCTATTGGTCGAGGTATCTCACTTCCGAGTGTGAGTCTGGGTGGCAGTAAATTAGCTCTTCAAACCGTAGCTTCATATACACAACTAAGAGAGCAGTTTGGTTTAAACATCGCCTCTTTTGAAGGAGTAGAAGAAAAAATTGCCAAAATTGCAGCATTGACGTATCTACAAAATGCCGCACGAAACTTCACGCTTGATGCCATTGACAATGGGCAAAAACCAGCAGTAGTCAACTCTATCATGAAGTACCATGCCACAGAAAAATTCAGAGAAGTGATTAATGATGCCATGGATATTTTAGGGGGTGCAGGCATTATTCGTGGTGAAAAAAACCTTTTAGCACATGCTTACATGGCCGTACCTATTTCAATCACAGTCGAAGGTGCCAATATCCTTACTCGTAACTTGATGCAGTTTGGACAAGGATTAATCAAGTGCCACCCTTATTTATATAAACAAGTCCAAGCATTGCAAAGTGACAACACCAAAGAGTTCGATGACTTATTCTTTTCACACATAGGTTTGGTTTTAAAAGCCTTTTTAAAAAAGATGGCATATTATTTAACTCGAGGATATATTGCACAACCAACGGGGCATTTTAAACGACAAAAGCAAAAACTATTGTGGGTAAGCAGTGACTTTACATTTTTAAGTAACCTCTCTTTAGCACTGTTTGGTGCGAATATTAAGAAAAAAGAGAGCATGAGTGCACGTTTTGGAGATATTCTTTCATGGTGTTATTTAATCACAGCAACACTTCGTGAGTATGATAAAAATCCAAACTCATCACACAAAGAGCTTGTTGAGTATGTGTGTGATTATGGGTTTTCACAAATTCAAACAGCTAAAGAGCATATTGTAAGCAATATGCCACTGTTTAAATACTTATTGCCTGTGATTAAAGTCAACCCTTTTTCAGCGGAACCACAAGATGCTTTGAATGCAAAAATCGTTGAAAAACTTCAAGATGAAAGCATTCTTGATTCACTGTGCAGTGGACTTTTTGTATCAAATAACCGAGATGACATCATGTATAAACTGCTCAATGCCGTACAACTGAACAAACACGCTCAAGCTCTGTTTAAAAAGGTGAAAACAGCGCTTAAAAAAGGAGAGTTAAAACATGCTCCTTTTGAAATGGTACTGCAAGAAGCTTTAGATAAAGAACTGATTTCTCAAGAGGAGTTTGAACAACTCAGCGTTGCTTATGAAGCCAAACAAGAGGTCATCAATGTGGATGCCTTTGATGCCCAAGATTATAAAAACCAAAAATAGCCATGCGTGAAGAAGAGAATGATCTGCTCATAGATTCGGGTGGGTATATGCTCAAATTGGTTGAGAAAATTCTCTCAACCAATATAGAGATAAAAGGGATTGAGAATATTCCTATGAATAACCCAAAAATCTTTGTGGCCAATCACTTTACCCGCGTTGAAGCACTTATTGTCCCGTATGCTTTGTATCACTTAACCAAAAAAAAAGTGGGAGTCATTGCCGATGATTCTATTTTTGAATATTTTGGTGATATTTTAAAAGATTTGGGAGCTTTGCCCAAATCCACACCCAACAGAAACAATATTATTTTAAGTGATATTTTAACTGCAAGAAAAGATTGGATGATTTTTCCAGAAGGTGTAATGGTCAAGGGGAAACATATTATAAAAGAGCAAAACCACTACTGTGTAAAAATTGATGGAGAGAGTGAAAAAGTCTTTACAGGTGCTGCGGTGTTTGCTTTGCAATCACAGCTTTTAAGAGAAGCCTATTTAAACAAAAAGTTGAAAAATGAAGAGGCATTCCATAACACTTATATGCTCAATGTTTATGACCACATCAGCCAACAAGAGAGCATGATCGTACCCATAAATATCAGTTACGCACCCATTCGAACAGGAAAGAACTTCTTAACAGAGATTGCCAATACCATTTTTTCAAATATTTCTGAACCTTTTAAAGAAGAGATTGAAATAGAGAGTAATATCGTGTTGCACTCTAAAATCATTATTAATATCTTAAAGCCCATGGGAATGAAAGAAGTTACCTCTTCTGTGGCACTTCAAAACACTCCCATGAGTGACAATCAAATCATTGATGCCTACCGCTATCGTTTAACACATGACTTTATGAAAAGTATTTATGAGAACTTAACCATTCGTTTTGATCATCTTTTTGCAGCACTGTTATACTTTTCACCGCATGATTATGTCAATAAACTCCATTTTAAGCGTCTTTTGTATTTGATTGCGCATAAGATTAAAAACAGCTCCTTACAGTACGATGAATCGATTGAGAAGAATTTTATCAACCTTATTTCTTTTGAAGAGTATGAACCTTTTGAAGAAGTTTTACAAATAGCCAAAGAGAACCAAATCATCAGCGAGACAAAAGAGAACTATGTCATTTCAAAAGAGAATTTGATTGAAGGGTATACCCACCATACCATTCGGCTAAAAAATATTTTAAAAGTCTTTTTAAATGAGGTATTGATTATCAAAGAGGTTGTGGATATGATTGAGCAGTACTCCAAGCTGCCTCCTAAAGATATTGATGCGATGCTTTTAATTCATCTGATAAATCAAGAAAAAGATGAATATTTGCAAGACTATTTAGAGTTTAAAGAGGATAAAAATATCAAATCCAAAGAGGTAGGTGAGCCTTACTTTTTACAAACAGATCGTTCTAAAATAGGCATCATAGCCCTGCATGGTTTCTCTTCAGCGCCCATGGAGGTCAATGAGATGGCTGTTTATTTAAATAAAAAAGGGTTTAATGTCTATGCCCCAAGACTGCGAGGTCATGGTACTACACCTGAAGATTTAAAAATAAGAAGCTGGAAAGAGTGGTATGAAAGTGTTTCAAGAGCGATTATCATTGGCAGTTTGATGTATGAAAAAATCTATATTGCTGGTTTTTCGACAGGTGGATTATTGGCACTTTTAAGTACCAAGAAAATGGCTCCAAAACTTAAAGGTATCATCTGCATTAATGCTGCACTCAAACTCAATGATCTGCGTATTAAAACGGTATTGCCTGCTATTGAGTTTTGGAATGAACTGGTTGAATCTTTTGATGCCAATGAGTATAAAAAAGAGTACCTTCCCAATAAAGCAGAATACCCACAGATTAACTATAACCGACACTATGTTGATGCCATATCACAACTGAGTGATTTGATGAAAAAAACAAAAAAAGCCTTAAAAAAGATCACTCTTCCAACACTGATTATTCAAGCACAGAATGACCCAGTAGTGAACCCTAAAAGTGCTCAAGAAATCTATGACAAAATCACATCACAAAAAAAAGAGTTAATTTTTATGCCTTTTAATAACCATGTTATTATTCGTGGGAAACGTGCTAAAGAGCTTTTTAGTACCATTGTTGAATTTATAAATGAGGAGCAACCATGATCAAGCTCTCACTGCAAGAAAAACTGCACAATGAAATTCCCATGACCAAACTTATGGGTTTAAAAATCAATGAGTACAATGCCAAAGAACTCATCACCTCTGCTCCACTTGAAATCAATGTGAATGATAAAGGTACCGCCTTTGGTGGCAGTTTGAACTCAATTGTGACCATCAGTGGTTGGTCAATGTGTCAACTTATTGCGTATGAGTTGGGTTATGAAAAAAGTGCCATTATGATTTATAAAAACTCTTCTGAGTTTAAAGCGCCTGTACATTCACGTATCATGTGTCATGTACAAAAACCATCCGAAGAGAAAATTGATACACTTAAAAGGAAACTTCAAAACAAACACAGTGGTTCTCTCACTGTATATGCACAAATCATCGAAAAAGGTAAGGTATGTGTAGAGTTTGAAGGAATCTATATTATAAAGGTAAAACCATGAGATTTAAAACATCCCTCCTTTTAGCTATCACAGCTCTACTTTTTATAGGTTGTACCAGTAAAACACCCTATACCAATCGTTCACAATTTATTTTACTTTCTCAATCACAAGAATTAGCGCTTGGTGAACAAACGTATAAAGAGACACTGGATAAATCAAAAGTCATCATGAATACCATTCAAGCAAAGATGGTTAAAAACATTGGAGCAAAGATTGCAAAAGTTGCCAATAAAAAAGATTATGAATGGGAGTTTAACTTAGTACAAAACAGTGAGAAAAATGCTTTTTGTTTGCCTGGTGGAAAAGTGGTTGTTTATACAGGAATCTTCTCTGTTGCTAAAAATGAAGACCAACTGGCAACCGTTATCTCACATGAAATTGCACACGCTTTAGCACGTCATGGAGCGGAGAGAATGAGTCAAAGTATGGTGGCACAAGGCATTCAAGTAGTGGGTAATATTGTTGTGGGTTCACAAGCACCCCAATACACACAAGCTTTTAATGTAGCATATGGGTTAGGAAGTCAATACGGTGTGCTTATGCCTTATGGACGTATGCAAGAGAGTGAAGCTGATGAAATTGGGGTTCATTTGATGAAACAAGCGGGTTATGATTTGAATGAAGCACTTAAGTTTTGGGAAAATATGAGTCAGGGAAACAGTGAGGGAATAGAGTTTTTCTCTACTCACCCCAACTCTAAAACACGTATTGAAAACATCAAACGTATCATCAAAGAGTTAAATAAGAAGTAGTCTACGCTATATTGGTGTAAACTGCTTGAACGTCATCATCATCTTCAAGCTTTTCTAAAAGTTTTCCAATCTCCTCTTGTTGTTCGTCATTGAACTCTTGTGGGTTATTTGGAATTCGTTTAAGCTCTGCTTTTTTAAGCTCAATTCCAAGCTCTTCAAACTTGGCATTCATGTTCCCAAACTCTGTGTATTCTGCAAGTGCAATACAAAGTCCCTCTTCCTCTTCAAGCTCTTCAAGTCCTGCATCAATGAGTTCAAGTTCAAGCTCTTCAAGCTCCATACCTTCTACTTTTTCAAACTCAAAAATTGCTTTTCTATCGAACATGAACTCCAATGAACCAGTAGGTACCACTTGTCCACCATTTTTATTAAAATGCATTTTTACGTTTGCAACGGTTCGTGTATTATTGTCAGTTGCGCACTCAACAAATACAAGTACACCATGAGGACCTTTTCCTTCAAAGTTTACATCCGTATAGTTTTTTGCATCTTTACCTGTGGCTCTTTTAATTGCTGATTCAATGTTGGCTTTTGGTAAGTTTTGTGCTTTTGCATTGATGATTGCCGTTCTTAGTGCAGGGTTCATATCAGGGTCACCCCCACCTGCTTTGGCTGCAATCTCAATTGCTTTTGCTAATTTTGGGAAAACTCGAGACATATTTCCCCATCGTTTCATTTTGGCTGCTTTTCGATATTCAAAGGCTCTACCCATTCGTCACTCCGGTTTTTATCTGTAATATTAATGTGTGGGGATTATAGCAAAGTTGCTATAAAGCTATGATAAAGTTGTATTATAAAAGAAATTTAGATTTTAACCATGTTTTTGAAACACGTCCATCTTTTTTGATGTATTCCACTAAGTAGACTTTTTTATGTACAAAGGGGAAAAAGGAGTTTGAAAAAGGTTTCCAACGTACACATTTAAGTTTGATGCCCTTGTTATTAAATTTTCGGCAAATATAGACTTTGTTAAGCCAAGTCAATGTTGAAAAAGTAAGAATTAAAAGTGAAAAGTAAATCAGTGTGTACACAGCAAGTTGAATAAAATTTAAAATCATTTCAGTCATTAAAAAAAGTCCTTAATAAAATAACGAGAAGGATTATATCATAAGATTGTTACATCTGTATAACAAAATCAACTGTAATCTTCAATTGAAGATATTTTGTCATTATCAAATGTAAATATGGTCTTTCCACCCAGTTTAAAGCCATCACCCTCTTTGAGTTTCTCACTGATATCCATTGCAACCACAGCTTCAAAGTTGATATACACAATAGCACAATCATCGGTAAAGTCAAAATCCAAAACATTCTGTTTTCTTGAAGAGAAGTATTTTGAGGTCTCAGATGCAATTTGCTTAAAGTCAGCAATGCCTTGTGTTTGTAGCGTTACAATGCCATTTTCAGTGTTTTTAAATTTTACGTCTTCACTTAGATGTGTCAACATACCATCAATATCAAAGTTATTATAGGCTTCAATGTAAGAGACAATAATCTCTTTTCTTAAAGTCTCATCCATATTAACTCCTTGTTAAATGATTCTATTAGTGTTATATAAGTTTTCTAAAAAGTAGCTTTTTTGTTACCACTTTTCATTTTAAGTTCAAAAATATGACAATTTGAACTTAGAAAAAATAAATTTTTAAATTATGTGTTATAATAAATGATACACAATGGAGAGCATATGCAGTTTAAAAAAGATGAAGAGAAATTACTTAAATTTCTAAAATTCTCACCCCCTGTATTTACAATATTCTTCTCTTTTTTAGTCATTGCATTGATCTATATTGTCAATACATACAGCTTTCAACAAGAGATTAAAAAACTGCGTATTGATTTTATTAATACCAATAAAAACATGGTTAAAAATGAGGTTGAACGGGTGCATTCATTTATCACTCATCAAAAAGCCCAAACGCAAACATTACTGCAACAAAATATTAAAGAAAACGTCAATATTGCACACAATATTATTAAACAAATCTACAAACAAAACAAACATTTAGGTGAAGATGTTGTGAAACAACTGGTCAAAGAGACCTTAAGAGATATTCGATTTAATGATGGCATTGGGTACTTTTTTATTCTTTCACACAATACCAAAATGATTTTACACCCTATTATGCCTAAACTTGAAGATCAAAGTGTCTCTAAAATCAAAGATACAAACAATAAATACCTTTTCCAACATATGTGTGATTTGATGAGAACAACCAATGAGAGCTATTTTCAATGGTATTGGTATAAACCCAATAATCCCAACCAAGAAGAGAAAAAAGTCGGTTTTTTAAAAAATATTCCTGAACTTAATTGGTACATTGGAAGTGGATATTACATGGATGATTTTGAAAAAAACATTCAAAAAAATCTCTTTGAATACACACCCACAATTCATTTTGGGAACCAAGGGTTTATTTTTATAATTGGTTATAATGGCGTTGTATTAAGCCATCCTAATCACGCTTTAATTGGACGAAACCTTTATAATATAAAAGACAAACACGGAAAACATTTTGTACAAGATATGATCAAGTTGGCAAAAAATGGAGAAGGGTTTATTACCCACTACGCCCCTGGTTTTTCAAACAATAAAGAGTCGCATAAAACCTCTTTTGTCAAAGGCGTTAATGATTGGGATTTCTTTATTGCTGCAGGTTATTATGATGATGAACTTAATGAAAAAATTGCTCAAAAAAAAGCAATTTTAGATGAAGCCAATGATGAATATATCTTTAACCTTTTAGTGATCAGTGTTACCATTACACTGATTTTAACAGCCATTGCCATTTATATATCCAAAATTGTGCAAAATCGTTTTTTTAAGTATAAAAATAAAATTGCTAAAGAGATTAAGAAAAACCAAGAGAAAGATGTACTGCTTGCACAACAGTCTAAAATGGCCGCTATGGGTGAGATGATAGGAAACATTGCCCACCAATGGAGACAACCGCTCTCTACCATTACAACGGCGGCCTCAGGTATATCTTTAAAACATGAATTTAATGACTTAAATGATAAAGATTTTGTCAACTTCACTCGAATTATTGATGAAAATGCACGTTATTTATCGGAAACCATCGATGATTTTAAAGAGTTTTTTAACCCAAATAAAGTTAAAGTGCAATTTGACATTGAAGATGCTATTAACCGTACACTCAATATTGTATCGGCTCAATTTACAAGCCACAAGATACATATTATAAAAAACATTGAGAATCGAAACATTTACTGTTTAGAGAATGAAATCATGCAAATCATCATCAATATTTTAAATAATGCTCGTGATGCTTTGGATGACAACAATATTAAAAACAAACTCATATTCATTGATGTGTACACCACACAAAAGAGTCTTCATATTGATATTACCGATAATGCTTTAGGGATTAATGAAGATATCATCGAGAGAATTTTTGAACCTTATTTTACCACCAAATTCAAATCCAAAGGGATAGGCATTGGTTTGTACATGTGTTATGAGATTATCACCAAACACTTAAAAGGACACATTCATGTTGAAAATGTGGAGTTTGAACATGAATCATCCATCTATAAAGGGGCAAAATTCTCTATTTCTATACCATTAAAAGAGATTGAACAGAAAGATTGAAAAAACACATACTATTTGATAACGATGGCGTTTTAGTCGATACGGAACAGTGGTACTTTAAAGCCAATCAAGAGATTTTAAAAAAAGAGTTGAACCTCACTTTAGAGTTAGAGGTCTATTTAAAAATCATGGCGCGTGGTGGTACGGCTTGGGAGATTGCTTTTAAACAAGGTATTCCTACTCATATAGTGGATGCGTGTCGTTTTAAAAGGGATGAACTCTATCAACACTACTTACAAACAGAAGAGATAGCCATACCGGATGTAAAAGATATATTAAATGATTTATCTAAAGATTACTCTATGGGTATTGTAACCACTTCAAGACGTGTAGATTTTCATTTGATTCATGCCAATCGAGGCATTGTTGATTTTATGGATTTTACACTCTGTGTAGAAGAATATACCCATGCCAAACCTCACCCTGAACCTTACTTAAAAGGGTTAGAAAAACTGCAAGCAAAAAAAGAGGAGACTTTTGTAGTAGAAGATTCTCAAAGAGGATTGAGTGCCGCTTATGATGCAGGCATTGATTGTGTCATTGTTCATAACAGTTTCACTGCAACACATGACTTTTCAAAAGCACAATATTTCATCCAATCACTGCATGAGTTGAAAACACTCTTTTAGAAGTATCCTAAAAGAGTGTGATACTTATATAAAAACGCTTTGATCTCTTTTAATAAAAGAGCAAGCTGTTGTTGAAGTTGTTGTTCAAACGTGAGTTGTTGTGCAATCATAATAAACTCCTTGTATGAACTTTAATTATAACAAGCAAAGTTTAAATAAGCTTTATAACCACAAATTTTTGTTACTATTGCAGTAAATAAAACAAAGGCTTTTAATGCAATATTTTGGAACATTTCATACAAAATATGAAGAGGTTTTTTTAACATCAAGTTACCTCTACTTTAATCAAGACGATGAAGAGATTACTGCAAATGATTTAAAGCAGATGCTCAAAACCAATAAAACAAGAAAGAAACACATTGCGGGTACTGTTTTTTTCTACAATCCCGTGGTCACTCCTGTAGGGTATGATTCAAACGCTTTTTTACTGTATCAAGATTTTGATGCATGGGATGAGATGGTCGAAGTCAAAATTGAAAATGCCATCACCGTATTTAAAAATGCCATCACTGGGTGTGAAGGAAAAATTGTAGAGATTCGAAATCTTTTTAATCTTAATGAAAAAAACATCGATGCTTCACAACTGTTAATGAAATTTAATGATGATTTAGAGAAGTATTACTCAACGCTTAACACTGAGTTTGAACGAGACATCATGTACCTTGATGCGCAAAACCTTATTCCAAGTGGCAAGTTTGTCTTTTTTGCATGGGGAGATAAAATCAACTCTAAAGAGTTCCCTTATATCTTTGACTACGCAAAAGCACTCTATGAAAACAGCGTTAAACTGGGAAAAAAAGTTGCTTTTGTTTATAAAAAAGAGAAGACTCAAGATTGGTCACAAGAGAGACTTCAATTTTCTAACCCCATAGAAAATCCAAAATATAAAAATGCCATCACACAAGCGATTAAAAACTCATTTTCAACTTTCCCACCCACCATCACCTCTTATGAATAAAAAATAACAAAAATGTTGACATTCATATTGTTTCTTTGCTAATATTAATAACAAATAAAAAGGAGCAATTATGAATGTATACGAATACGCTATGAAAGTTGAAAAAGATGGTGAGGCATACTACAGAGAATTAGCTTCTAAAGCTCCCAACAAGGGTTTGAAGAAGGTATTTACCCTTTTAGCAGATGCAGAAGTAAAACACTATAGAGTCTTTAAAAACATGCTTGATAAAGAGAATGTTGATGCTGATACTATGGATATTATGACAGATACAAAAACAATTTTTGAAACACTCAGTGAAGAACAACCAGATGCAAGCTTTCAAGCAGATGAAGTTGAGTATTATGAAGAGGCTATTAAACGAGAAGACGATGCTTATATCTTCTATTTAAATAAAGCCAATGAACTTGAAGATGAACAAGAAAGAATCATTTTCCTTAAAATTGCGCAAGAAGAGATGAAACACAAAGAGGTTCTAGAGAATATTCTTTCATTTATTCAAGCACCACAAAACTGGGTAGGAAGCGCCGAGTTTTAAAGTAAAAAGGATTTCCCTTTTTACTTCTTTTATATTTTCCCTCTTAACATTCCATACTGCGTCATTGGTTTTAATAAATAGGCTTTCATAATCCACCAGATATATCGCTCTTGCGTTGGGTCTAATGGAAATGACGGTGTGGGTTTCATGCTCCAATCAAACTCTGCAAGCATTACTTTACCAATATCTGTAATGATAGGACAAACCGTATAACCATCATACTCAGCTGTCAACTCTTTATTTGCAATAGCTGCAAGTAGGTTTTCTGCAACAACTTTATACTGTTTTCGAACACTTCCTCCTGTTTTTCCTAAAGCCACAGCTGCAATATCACCTAACGCAAAAATGTTACTGTATTTAACATGTTGCAGTGTTTTTTGATTCACTGGAACCCAACCATTGCTTGATCCAATCGGAGAATTTCCAATCTCAGGTGCAGCAATCATTGGTGGTGTGAAATGTAAAAAGTCATAAGGAACTTCAACTTTTTCATGTTTTGTTACCATCTCATACTCTTCTAAGTCTTCATCATACGCACCCTTTTCGTCCCAAAACTTATCAAAAATGGCAACTTTGTTTTGTAGGTCAATCTCTTGTAAGTTGTGTTTTAAATTCCACTTCATGTTTCGAGCTTTATACTGTTTAATGATGGCATCTTCATACTCTTTAACCACAAACATTTTCCCTGAATTGGCATAAAAAGTTAAATCTGCATTTTTTCTAACACCTGCTTCATTGAGTCTGGAGTTCATTAAATACATGATTTTTTTAGGTGCTCCCCCACACTTAATGGCCGTATGAGGGTGTGTAAACACTGCATTGATCTGTTTACCCTGTTTGGCTTGTTCAATGCTTGCTTGCATGTTTTTCCAAGTTTGAACAGCTGTATTGATATTGTAAACCGTACTTGCACCTGAACCTTCCAAATGTTGAATAAGTTTCTCATTCTCTTCAAGCGTGTACATATCACCTAAAGCTTCTAAACCTTTAATTTGAGAAAAGTCCAGTTTCACACCTGCTGATACCACCAAGAAGTCATACGAAATAACCTGTTTATTTTTGGTAATGACTTGATTATTATCAGGGAAAAATTCCATTACTTTATCTTGAATAAACTCAACATCTCGTGGTATGAAATCTTGTGTACGATACATCACATCTTTTTTCTCATATAACCCTGTCCCTATAAAGGTATTTCCTGCTTGATACGATACAGAATTTGCATTGGGTTCTATAATAGTGATATCTAATGCATCTGAAGCAGCTTTAAGTCGTGCAGCCGTTGAAACACCAGCTAAACCTCCTCCTACAATCACAATTTTGACTTTTATACCAGAAGCATTGAGTTGTGTATTGGCACTGCTTGACGTGGTTGCTAACAGACCAGACATTGCAAGCATTTTAATCGCATCTCGTCTTGATAAGCCCTCTTTTTGTAAAGCATCTTCAAACAGTTCAAAACTCTTTTTCAATTTTTCACTCATACATGCTCCTTACTCTCTTTATAGAATATGATAATATATTTTTAATTAATATTATAAAAAGCTATTTTGTTTGTTCGTTATAGTAGTTTTTTAATGAGTCTAAAGGAGAATCACCTTCTAAGTAGCCAATCATATTATCAATAGGGATACCTAATCCAGGGTGAGAACTTAGTTCTTTGATATTGGAGTAAACAATTGAGAATTGAAAAGAGTTTTCTGTTTGCTTTCTGGCTAAAAGAATATAATTCTCTTTTTTATTGTCCAAGTAGATTTTTGCATTAACAATCAGTTCTGCAGAGAGATAAGCAATCGATGCATAAGCGTGAAATACCAATACTATTTTTTCAATAGGAAAACTTTCCGTTACTACATCTTTATATCGTTTTTCAATGTTTAATAGTTTATCATAAGTTAATAACGCTTGAGTCTCTTCATCAGATATCTCTTTCCACATATCTAAAAAAGCTAACTTTAATTGTCCAACCGTATTAATTTTTTCCATCTAAGCAAAACCTCGAAATTTGTTACCGTAGAGTATATTATTTTTAGTTAAAGAGTCATTAATCTCAAAGAAAAATCTTGAATTTATTACATTTCCAATGCTTCAAACAAAATATCATACAACTTTGCGGGAGTGGTACTGTTTTTTTGTGCAATCTCTTTTAAATTGGTATTGGGAGTATCTATAACAATACCCTTTTCTTTAAACACTTGGATAACCTCTTTTACATCATAACCCATACGTTTAGAGAATTGACGTAAAGAAGAGAGCTCAGCATGTCCATATGGTGGGCGTCCTAAAGTATCTGCCCAATAGTGTTTAACATTTTTTTCTAGCTGCAATACGTATGAAAATGGCACGCTGACAAACAAAGTACCTATAAGAAAACATGCCGTTATTGCTAAGGCAACTATGTTGGGTTTGCTAAAAAAAATAAACTCTTTGTATTTATTTTTCATATACGAAAACATGGGTTTTATGTTGTAAGCAATATGAAACACGGTTGTAAAAACAAACAACACCATAAAAGTAACGTGAAGATCTCCAAACTGCTCTTTGTCTAAACCAAACATGCTCCAGTTTGACCAGTATGCCACGCGCCCTTCCGGTGCAATAAAAAGCATGACTCCAGTGTATGTCATCATCAACATACACCAAAGCATCAACAGTGATATAAATTTTTTCATCACGCTTAACTGTTCGCTATATAGTCATATTTTAAACAATGTTCACATTTCATAATATCATCATACTCAATAGTGTCAAGTTTAAACTCTTTAAAAACAGAATCTATGACACTAATAGCATCTGCATCAGCAGAGTAGACAATCGATTTGGTACCAATATTTCCACATACAATTTTTTCTGTTTGTTCAAGTACTTGCGTAATATTTTTTTCCCAATATTTTATCAATTCACGGTTATCTTCAAGTTCTTCATACTTTTCATCCCATTGTAAACACAATTCAGGAAGCAATCCACATGTTTTTCTATCATTAAAATCAATTGTAATTCCTAACAGTTTCATCACATCCTCCTTTTATTTAACTTCTTATAGTTATTATATCCTATAAATAGATTTTAAACAACTACATCAAAGCAAGTTCTTGAATTATTTTTTTCACCTCTGCATCAGTAAAATAGATATTGTTATGCAGTTTTGTATGGATTTGTTTTAAATATTCTGTTTTAAGTTGAGCCAAGTTTTGAGTTTCGTTATTACTGTTTTGTTCTAAAAAATGACGCATCTCTTTTTTAAAGCTCAATACAATTTCATGTTTTTTATCTTCGGCACTTTTGGTTTGTTGCACATTTTTACTTTTAAATAAAAATAACAAAATCACAAAAGTCAATATAAGTAAAATTATCAATATACTGTTTTCCATACGTGCTCCTTCTTTTTATTTTTCCACAAAAGTTCTTTATGGTGCATAAAATCAAATAAACTATTTATATTTTTTATTTAAGACAATTTTTATCCTATTTTGATAAAATTTTTTTACATCTTTCAAAATGATGACAAACTTTTGTAAATAATTTAATATAAAAAGTTTCTCCTTAGCTTTTTGTTTACTGAATTATGGGCACATTACAAAGGTCGTCTTCTCCTACTTAATAAAAAAGAAGGGACACAATAACATTGTCCCTTTTTTTATGCTTTTACTCAAAAAATAAAAAATTTAGAAAAAAATAATATTATTATTAAGTTTTTAAATAATATAATGGTATAATATTTAATTGATAGAAACAAAAGGTTTGTTCTGTATAATGTTGAACAAACAATTTATTTTCCAGTAGGAACAGAAATGAATATAAAAGTGATGATAGTTGATGACAGTTCAACAATGAGAAGAATCATTTCAAGTGTTGTAAAACAGATTGGAATTGATGAAGATTATATTGGATTAGCAGTTGACGGAATGGATGCTTTAGGACAATTAAAGTCAACAAAGTATGATTTGGTATTAACAGACTGGAATATGCCAAAAATGAATGGGTTGCAGTTAGTTAAAAACTTACGAACACTTCCTAGATACGCAAACACACCTATTTTAATGATTACAACTGAAGGTGGTAAATCAGAAGTTGTTACTGCTTTAAAAAGCGGTGTAAACAACTACATTGTTAAACCTTTTAGTGCAGAGACACTTAAAGCAAAACTAGAGCCACTGATTAAAGACATGAAAAAATAAAAAGAGAGTTGCCTCTCTTTTTTACTCTACTTGACCGGTTATAAATCCTTCAAGCGCCTTTTCATTTATAACACCCACAAACTTTTGAAGCATAAAACCTTCCGGTGAAAAAACAAATGACTCTGGAATCTTTTGCACATTTCCAAACATTTTTGCAGCAATAAAGTTATTCTCTCCTACAGTTACAGGGAACTTAATATTGTACTCTTTTATAAATGCTTTTAACTCCTCCATATCTTTATTTCGCTCATACAAAACTGCAACGATTTCAAACTTATCAGGATACTTTGCATAGAGTTCATTAAAAGTAGGGATCTCTTTAATACAAGGTGGACACCACGTAGCAAAAAAGTTTACAAGCACCACTTTTCCTTTTAAGTCATCCGAGATTAAAATCTTATTATCCAGATTTAAACGAATACTTTTCCCTTCAACCGTTCTTAAAGTCAAAGGTTCCAGTCGTTCCTGTTTGTTTGGACTTTTTTGTACGACTTGTGCCTGTTTGGTTTCGCTCTCACACCCTGCCATTAAAATAACAAAAAATGCAAGGAACAGTGACACTAAAACTTTTTTCATATTTTTCTCCTACTTATAAATTTCATTTTCCAACAACATTTTAAATGCTGGATAACTTAATGTTTCAAGCTCTTTTCCATTGACAAAAATAGTAGGAGTTCCTCGAACACCTAATGTATTTGCATCTTCAATATCTAGCTGCATGATGGTTTCACAAGTGTCGTTATTCATGTCTGCTTTTAATTGTTCTAAATTCAACCCATCCACATTGACCAATGCACTCCAAATAAGATGCAATTGTGGATTATTGTGATTTGCCCATTGTGGTTGAGAATCAAACACCGCTTGCAGAGTCTCTTTATATTTTCCTTGTACTCGTGCGGCTTCTAAAATACGCACCACATACGCTGAATTTCTATGATTTGGTAAATATCGGACCACGAACTTAATTTCATCACCATAATCATATAACACTTTATTCACAACTGAAGAGAACATCGCACACGACTCACACTCAGGATCTAAAAACTCCACCACAGTAATATTTTTTTCATTTTTTCCTAAACTCATAGAGTGCTCTCGTACATACGGAACTGCATTGGGATCAGTAACGGCTAACTCCTCTTTTTTATCAGATTTAACTTTATTATACGCCAATGTGGCTGCAACAAAAATAGCTATGGCAGAAACCAAAGCAAAAATAACTACACTTTTATTTTTCATTTTTTAAAACTCCTTTATAAGATAAAATCAGTGTGATAATAATGACACCATAAGCCATTAATGATAAAAATGGAATGGTAATAAAACCAAACCAATCAATATATCGTGTTGAACAAGGCACGCCTTGAATACAAGGTACAATTTTTTCTGGAATAATTCCAAACATTAATAAGTTGTGATATACAGAAAAAGCAAAGCCAGTAAAAGCCACTGGAAATGCATATTTAAAAAGCGTATCATCTGGATAAAGCAAATTAACTAAAAAAATCAAAACCAATGGATACATAAAAATACGTTGATACCAACACATACTGCAAGGGATAAACTCCATGACTTCACTGAAAAAAAGGCTTCCCAGTGTTGCAATCAAAGAAATAAAAAACATGAATAACACTGCCCGCAGGGGTAAAATTTTAGATGAAGTACTCAAACATCTCCTTTATTTTTTCATGATTGTAGCAAATTCGTGTGTATTTATTGTGCACTTAGACGCAATTCATTGTTCTTTTGATCAATCAATAGTTTCAACAAAAGCTGATAATTTTTGCTTCGAATTTGTTCAAAGAGTTGGTGTCTGTACGCAATCTTTGTGGATTTCAACACTGTCTTTGCAAACTTTTTATTCGCCATTTCAAGTTTTTTTTTACTGGAAAAACTCACCTTTGCTTTGATTGCAAAAATCAAAAAATCACTCATATAAGTCTGCATAAAAAGTACCAGTTCACAAATCATATCCAAAGCATCCTCATGCTTTTTATAATGGGTTTCATCCCCCGTTTTCTCTTTGGTCAATTGTGCAAAGAGTCTATTAAAAGCATCCATTAAATATGAGTGTTCTTTTTTAGCATGAGCCATTTTAAGCAATAAACAGCAATCCCAAATTGCAGTGATAAACTCTTTTGCATGATTAATTAAGTTACGCTCTAAGAAAATATAATTATCTTGTTCATTACCATTAAAAGATGCTTTTTCAACAAACGTTGTATTAAGACCGTCAGAAGAGGTCATGTATTTAATTTGTTCTAAAAATGCTAAACTGTTTGCAGAAAAAACGGATTCTTTGTAGATTTCAAAAAGTGTTTTTTCATCAGTAAAGTTATCTAAAGAATCATTTACATCACCGATATTAAAGCTCATTTGTATCTCTTTGAGATACTCTTTGGCTTTAAGCAATTCGTGATTTTCATGACCTGAAGTCATAAAATACACAGTGTCAAAATCTTTTGCCGTAAAATCTTTTTTCAATACAATGCCTTTAGGTTTGTCTGTATTGTATAAAATTTACGCTTTATTATCATCTAAATTAAAAGTAATAATAAACTCTGCACCACTGTATGTCGTATTTTCAAACTCAAATTCAGAGTTTTTCACTTCAATATTGGCACCCATGTGTCGTGTTAATATCTCTTCAACCATATATAGCCCAATTCCTGTACCTTGTGCTTTATGTTTAGTCGTAAAATAGGGTTCAAAAATTCGGTTTTGTATTGCTTCATCAATACCCCCTGCACTGTCATGAATAGAGATGATTAATAAGTTGTTTTGTACTTCAACATTAATAATAATAATTTTCTCACGCTTATCTTGTAAGGCATCTTTGGCATTATTTAAAATATTAATCAATACTTGAATAAGTTCATTTTCTAAAGTCTTTAACTCAACATCTTGAATGTGTTGAATCACACGAATACCTCTGCTTTTTAAATCAATGAGTTGAAAGGTTTTATCAAAAACTTCACGAATTTGCACTCGTGTTTTCTCTTTATCGGGTCTGAAGTAGTTTCTAAAATCATCAATCGTAGTTGAAAGGTATCGTACATGTTTTAAAATTGCATCATATGCTTTAATCTCATCGTCTTGATTACTGATATTAAGTTCTTTTTGTACTTTCATACCACTTGCCACGGATGAGATCAAACTCAATGGTTGTCTCCATTGATGCGCAATATTTGCAAGCATCTCTCCCATGGCTGCCATTTTGGCTTGTTGATACAGAAGTTTATCTTTGGCTTTATTTTCATTGATTCCTTTGATGATTTGTTGTTTATACTCAAAAAAAGAGTTTCTTAAAATCTTAGAGATATAAATCGTAATCAGAATTAAAATCGCCGTTAAAACCAAACTAACAAAAAAGATTTTTTTCATGTATTGTTTGTTTTTTTCAATAAGCTCATTCTCTTTTTGTTGCAGCAACAATTGTAACTCTTTATCATAAAACCCTGCAGCAATCGCCCAGTCCCACTCTTGTAACCCTTTTACAAAAGTCGTTTTCATAGCTGGTTTACCTGTTTGTGGCATGATCGTACCAAAATAGCGAACATACCCTTCCCCTTCTTTGGCCGTATTGATGATAAGTTGGGTGATTTTATTGCCATATTTATCAGTGAGTGCCATTCTATTTTTCCCTACATACTCTTGTTTAATATGTGCCAAATAGATGCCATTATATTCAATAATAAAAAGATAATTGTTGTCATTTTGTCGTTTATTATGGATATATTTATGCAGAATCTTCTCTTTTAATTCATTGGTAAAATCATCAATATACTCTCCTGCTCCAATGGCAAAATCTAAAGGCTTAAAAGTTTTATAAAAACTGATTTTTTTAAAAATTTGTTCTTTATTATCAGGTTTATACCAGTAATATGAGTCAAATCGCTCTTCATTGTTTTTAATTGTTTTAGCAATGGTTTGTACAAACTCATACCCTTTGGGGTCTTTAAAGTGCAGAAAATTTTGCCCTTCAAATTGTGGATGAATGGGTTGTAAAATCTTAACACCACTGACATGATCAATAAAGATATAACCACGTCCATCATTAAAGCGTATGTTTCGCAGAGCATCTTTGATGATTTTGAGCACATGCTCTTGTCCTTCATGTTTATGTTGCGCATAGAGATTTTCGACAATGGCATACGCCTCATACACTTTCTGTTTTATTTGCTCTTTAAGGCGTTGTTCAATACTGTTTTTTTCATTAATGATATCTTGGTAGGCTGTTTCAACATGATTTTTTACAATAATTTTTTGGGTATGTATAAAATCTTTTTGGGCTTTTTTAACCTCTTGTTCAAAGTGAATTTGATTTTGGCCATAAATTAAAATATTAATAATAACTGCAATAATCGAAATAAAAATAAGGGGTGAAAATTTAATAAAATTCAGCAGTTTAGTCTCATTCTCTTTTAACAAAGCTATCCTTTAAAAAATAATTATATCATTGATTTTGTAAAACTTTACATAGCTTTTACATAATAACGCTCATAAATCATTTCACGCCCGTTAAAAAGATATACTCTTTACCGTTTAAATAGGTTCGGTACTTTTTTTGTTGCAAATATTTTTTACAAAAATAGATGTCTTTTATCAACAGACTCATGTCACTGAATTCATAATTGGGCATTTTTGCTCCATAAATCATTGCACCATCACTCCAACGACAATTGGGAAAACCCAAAATTATGGCACCATTTTTTTGAAGATAGTTTTGAATTAAAGACATAAAGACCTCTTTAAAATTAATGCTGGTGCTTTGCAAAGTTCCTACAGAGATAATCAAATCAAAATGCCCCAAAGCAAGCTCATCTAAAGTATTGATGTCATGTGCATAAAAATGCATATTGGGTTGAAAAAATTTTGTTTGGGCTTTTTGTATGGCACTTTGGCAATAATCAATACCTACAAGTTCTATATGTGAACTCTCTTTTACGATATTTAAAATCACTTCAAACTCATCGCCTTGATTGATACCCAAATTTAAAATTCGTACTCGTTGTTTGACTTTAGCTAAATGTAAGGCATGTTTATAGGCCAATAAAAAAGAGCTCTCTTCATTTTTATGGATGTTTGAAAACTCAGAAGTGTCTCCATACTTTTGCTCTACATCGACCGTTTGCTGATGAAAACTTTTATTCATATCCAGTTTTTTAAATGTTAAACACACCAAAGTTTCATTCACTTTTACAGGAGTTTGCATACTGCAAAACAGCGCTTGTGCCAAATTCATCCAGTTGTGATAATTTCTGTAAATATAGACTTCAGTGTTGATTGTAACACTTTGTCCACTGTAGACTCCCACATATAAATCTGGGTTAAGTACTTCAAAACTGAATGTTTCATGAACACTTAAGTGGCGCAACTGTGCTTCTAATGTGGTGGTAATCTCATAAAGTGTTTGCGTTGTAAATCTTCTCATAACAGAAGTATAGTGCACTCTTGATTAAACTCTTTTACAGATAGTTTAGATACCATTATGTTCCAAATCAAAAAAAAGGAATACGATGGGCTTTACAGCACACACAAAAGAGGAGTTATCTCAACTCAATCTCAGTACCGATAAAACCTATACGATTCAATACCAAAACCGTGATTACTTCAACGGTGAAGAGAGCATAGAGATTGCAACCAATGCCAAACTGATCATCGAAGGCAACGAATATATTTTTATGATTACAGACCCTTATGGCATGGACAGATACATCAAAGAGGTACGTGTCATTAAATAACCTATTCTCTTTTAAAGCATAAATTGTTACAATGTCTCATCGAAAAGAGGCTCTGTAATGATTTTTAAAAATGAACAACACATACTCAAACTGATCAAATATGTACCCTCAGCATTTATTATTCTGCTTTCAATCATTATCATTTCAACTCTTTATTTTCAGAATAATGTCGTTTTTCAACAAGAAAAAGCCAAACTCAAATCTCAATACATTGAAAAAAATAAACAAGTTATTCAAGAGCAAGTCAACTCTGTATTTGAGTTTATAAAACGTGAACGACGCAACACAGAAAAAGATTTAAAAGAGTCATTGCATGAAGCATTACACAACGCTCATGCAGTAGCAATGGCTATTTATAATGAAAACCGACACCGAAGTGAAGATGATGTTAAAAAGCTCATTAAAGAGGCCATACGCCCAATTACTTTTAACAGTGGTAGAGGTTACTTTTTTATCTATGAAAAATCAGGAAAAAATGTCCTTTTACCCTACTCGCCTCATCTTGAAGGAAGAAACCTACTTAATCATCAAGATGCCAAGGGTTCATATATCATTCAAGATGTCATTAAAAAACTTGCACACCAAGATGAACTCTTTTATGAGTGGTATTGGTTTAAACCCAATGATAAAAGCGAACAAAAAAGAAAAGTGGGATACTACAAAAACTTCAAACCTTTTAACTGGTTTATTGGTACGGGTGAATACATAGAAGATTTTGAACAAGAGATTCAAAAACGTCTTTTAGAACACATCCAAGCCATACGTTTTGGTAAAAATGGGTATATTTTTGTATTAAATTATGACAGCACCTATTTAAGTCATATACGACCCTATTTTATTGGAAAGTCTGCTGCAGAAAATAAAGATGTGGTTGATGTTGATAATGTAATCAATGATCTCATTGAAATTGCCAAACAAGGTTCAGGATTTTATACCTATATTCAAACCAAAAAAATCAATAACGATAAACCTATTGAGAAAATCAGTTTTGTCAAAGGATTATCCGATTGGCAATGGATGATCGGTACAGGCTTTTATACCGATGATTTAAATATTGAAATAGAGAATAAAAAAGCGCTTTTAGATAAAGAGTTTAAAAACAATATCCGTAATATCACTCAACTGTGTTTACTCGTTACAATTATTCTTTTAATGCTCTCTTTTTACTTTTCAAAGATGTTACAGGCCAAATTTAAAAACTACACCAATGAGATACAACTGCACTTAGAAGAGAATCAAAATCAACAAACATTGCTTTCTCAACAATCAAAAATGGCTGCTATGGGAGAGATGATAGGAAACATTGCACACCAATGGAGGCAACCTCTTTCAACTATCACCACCTCTGCAACAGGCATGCAAATACAACAAGAGTTAAAAATCTTAACCAATGAAAGTATTTTAGAAGGTCTTAGTACCATTAATAAATCGGCACAATACCTTTCAACCACCATTGATGATTTTAGAAACTTTTTTAAAGTCAATAAAGAGAAGAACCATTTTAATGTTTGCACTTGCATTGAACAAGCCATTTCATTGGTCTGGGTACAATTTAAAAATAAAGAGATACATATCATCCAAGATGTAGAGTGTATAGAAATATATAACTTCCAAAATGAGCTCATACAAGTCATTATCAACCTTTTAAATAATGCACGCGATGAACTGATTAAAAAACACAGCTCTTTTAATAAACTCATTTTCATTACGCTCAAAGAAGAGAATAACGAGGCCGTTTTAGGTATTCAAGACAATGCAGGAGGCATACCTGAAGCGATCATTGGGCGTATTTTTGAGCCCTATTTTACCACCAAACACAAATCACAAGGTACGGGAATTGGGCTTTATATGTGTCAGGAAATCATTCAAAAAAATATGGAAGGCGAAATAAAAGTATCAAATAGAACCTATCTTTATAACCATCAAGAGCACCAAGGTGCTTATTTTGAGATTCGACTTCCACTTGGAAATAAAAACAGTTAAATATAATTAATTTTCTTATCTAATATTTATTTAACTTTAAGAAATGTATAATAGAAACAAATAATACAAAGGCTTTGCCATGATTAATATAAACAACAGTGCAGCCGCACAAGAGATAAATGCCTATAAAAAGAATGCTTCCATAAAAGCAGACCAATATGACCGAGATGTTCCGAAAAAAAGTATTAAAGATACCGTTGAAGATTCTGCATTTAATGTGACGTTGTCCATGAATGCACAAATTATTCTGTACACCATCAACGCATCGGATATGTCTAAAGGAAACAGCCTTGTACAAGGTGCCATTTCACAAAACAACCGAGAAGTGCTTGATTTTCTCTCAGGCAATACCACACAAAGTGGTATGAGCTTATCCAATATTGGTTATGAAGGGAAACCCATCACAGAACTAACCACGGATGAAGCGAATGAATTAATCAGTGAGGATGGTTTTTTTGGGGTAACTCAAACATCTGACCGAGTAGCCAACTTCGTCTTCTCATTTTCAGGCGATGATATCGAACTGCTACAAAAAGGTCGTGAAGGGATTGTTCAAGGCTTTGAAGAGGCCAAAAAGCTCTTTGGCGGAACTTTGCCAGAGATTTCTTACCAAACACAAGAACGTACTCTTCAACTCATTGATGAAAAAATAGCCTCACTAACGAATTAAAAAGTAACACTTTGAAAGAGTTTTTTAATTAAAACTCTTTGAATAAACCTTATACATAAATTATACACTCTTCTCATATATAATCCTTTTTAAGCCAGACAAGAACAAATTATAAAGGAGTAATATGGAATTTGAAACTGCAGATTTATGCGATGATAACCAAAATAAAAAAATACAAGTACTTTCAAGCGAATTTAAAAACTACGGTGGACTTAAAAAGTGTGCCGGAGAGATTGTAACAGTAAAACTTGATAAAAGCAACTGGAGACTTTTAGAGATGCTTCGTGATGAAGATGGACAAGGACGCGTGGTTGTGGTAGACAATGCACAATACTTTTATGGGGTTGTGGGAGATAAACTCATGGCCTTTGCAAAAAACAACAACTGGAAAGCGATTATTCTTAATGGATATGTGCGAGACGTTGCACACACTAAAGATATTGAAGTGGGACTTTATGCCATAGGTACATGCCCATTAAGAAACTTTGAAAAGACCAACTCATCAAGAGGTGACCAACTCAGTTTTGGAGGAGTAACCTTTAACCAAGGTGATTACCTCTATGCCGATGAAGATGGGGTGATTGTGTGCAATGAACCACTGATTTCGTAAGCTTTATATTTTTACGGCTGTAAATACAATTTCAACCAACGTATCAGGAGTTGACATTCCTGCTTGTACACACGCACGAGCAGGAGGGTTCTGTTTTGAAACCCAATAATCCCAAATCTCATTAAATGCTTTAAAATCTCTGTCAATATCTTTTAAATAGATTTCAGCACGTAACAATGACTCTTTATTGGTTGAGGCTTGTTCAAACAGTTCATGTGCAATTTTCAAAACTTCGTTGGTCTGTTCTTGAACATCCCCTGATTTATCTGTAGGAACAATTCCAGCAAAATAAATCACACCATTGTGTTCAACAATTTTACTCATGCGAGTACCGACTATTTTTCGATCAATCATGAAGACTCCTTTACTGAATTAATCTATTATCATAGCATGGATTTATTAAACTAAAACTCATTATAAAATTTAAATTGATATTTAAATTTCAATTTACCTAAAAGCGATACAATAGCACTTTACAATTGCAAAAAGATAACACATGAATAACATCAAAACACCCCAACTCATACACTATTTTGGACTGCTGCTTTTAGCAGCAATATGGGGAAGTGCCTTTATCGCTGTTGAGATGGCACTGACAACCTATGATCCTTTTATCATTGCTTTTTTTAGAATTTTTTTCGCGACACTCTTTTTATTGGCTGTGATGAGAGTCAAACAACTTCACTTTCCACGTGATTCAAAGAGTTGGACCATTCTTATTTGTGTGGGCATTTTAAACAATGCCTTGCCTTTTTTTCTTATCTCCTGGGGACAACAATACATCTCGGCAAGTACGGCTGCTATTATGTTAGCCGTAGGGCCGTTTATTGCACTTATACTTTCACACTACATTACCCATGATGAAAAGTTTACTCTGCTTAAACTCATTGGTGTTATTCTTGGTTTTTTAGGTGTGTTCATACTGTTAGGGCATGATTTTCTCAATCAACGCCACGACAGTTTAAAAGGTGAACTTGCTATGTTGGGAGCCACGTTAGGTTATATTGGATCAGGATTATTACTGAGAAGAGTCTCTTATTTACCAACAGTGGTTTGTTCCAGTTCCATGTTTTTAACAGCCACACTTTCCATGTTGCCTTTTTTATTTTTATATGATATAAATAGTCATACCATTTTGAACTTCTCCCTTATCAGTGTGGTCTATTTAGCTATTTTTCCTACAGCATTGGCTTCACTCATACGTGTGCAACTTGTTCAAAATGTCGGTGTACAATTTATGTCGCAAGTCTCTTATTTAATACCCATATTTGCTATTTTTTGGTCATGGGTATTTTTTAAAAAACTGCCATCAACCTCTGCTTGGTTGGCATTGGTACTGATTCTTTCGGGTCTGTTTATACGAAAATTGGAGAAAAAATGAGTCTTTTGTACGATATTTTTGAAATCATATTGGGATTGGTTTTTTTATACTATGTCATTAAATTTTTACGTTGTCAATTTGGGCAGTGCAAAATAAAATAGTCATGATCAAAAAAATAAAAGCGCTCTTTACAAAAGAAAAAATCAGTGTCATTATCTTTGATGGAAGCATGATGCAGTATCGAACACTGACACCAAAAGAGCTTAAAAAAATTAAAAATATTCCCAAATGCAAGGATTGGATTATCACCATTAATAAGGACCATCAATGTTAAACTTTGAAAATACTCAAATTGTTACTTCTGTTTCACACTTTATCCAACTCTCTGTAGCGCCTGTATTTTTACTTGCAGCCGTTGCTGGATTACTCAATGTTTTTACAGGAAGACTTTCACGTATTATTGATAAAATTGAACGTTTGGATAAGTTTGAAAATGAGAATAAACAAGGATTTGAACCCATCAAAGAACGAAGAGAGTTCTTAACCATGAGAATGACCAATACCAACTGGGCCATTCTTTGTTGCACTCTTACAGGGCTTTTAATTGCCGTGGTCATTGTAACGATGTTTTTAAGTGCACTGTTTGGTTTTAAAAGTTCACTCTTTATCTCAAGCTTGTTTATTTCTGCAATGGTTGCTTTAATCATTGCTTTGATTCTTTTTTTAAAAGAGATTTTCTTTACTACAACGTTTATCAAATCAAAACAGAGTTATATTCCTTAAGCTTTGGAATTAAAAAAATAGATCTGAAAACACGCTCCAGTATAGTTTTTATCTTTATAATTAAAGTTTTCATTGTGCACTGTAATACGTGCATTGTGATGTTGTGTTAAGATTTGATGTGCCATAGAAAGCCCAATTCCCGTACCCACACTTTGATGTTTAGTAGTAAAATAAGGTTCAAATATTTTTCCTATAATGGCTTCTTTAATACCGCCTCCACTGTCTTTAATACTCAATTCTAAAGCATTTTCTTTTTGATGCGTAGCAATAAAAATCAATCGATCTTGATCTTTTTTTACGTTCTCTTTGATGGCATCTTTGGCATTATTAATAATATTAATCAACGCTTGTATCAATTGGTTTTTAAAACCATCAATTTTAATATCATCTTCCAAATCCAACACAATCTCAATGTTGTTATTGACCATTGAAGAGTGTAAGATATTAAGTGTTTTCTCAATGCTGTTTACAATTGAAAAGGGCTCTTTTTTATTACTGTTTTTAATAAAATCACGAAAATCATCAATGGTTTTTGAGAGATATTGGGTTTGAGCAACAATATTATCCATATCGGGTATCATCTCTTCTATACTGAACTGACCAAATTCACTTTTGACTTTCACCCCACTTGCAATGGTAGAAATCACACTCAGTGGTTGTCGCCATTGGTGTGCAATGTTGCCAATCATCTCTCCCATGGATGCCAATTTAGATTGAGACTCCATGAGTTTTCGTTGCGTTAAATCTTGTGCAATACCTAAATAACCATAGATATGTCCTGCTTTATCTTTGAGTGCAGATACTTTTAAAATCACGGGGATTTTTACCCCTTTTTTCGTCACATACGTCCACTCATGTTCATTCTCCAAATCCAAAGTACTCTTAATCACAAAGGTCTCAAACCCTTCTTTAATAGGTTGATTAAGCACTTTTGAAAAGTCTGTACTTCGAGCAATCACTTCATTCTCTAAGTGTAAAATTTCAGGAGTATACTTCCCTACTAATTCATCTGCACTGTATCCCAAGACTTTTTCAGCCTCTTTATTGATTTGTTGAATCACACCATGTTCATCCGTACGAATTAAGATATAGCCCACATGGTCAAAAATACGTGTTTGTAGCTCCAAAGAACGTGCCAGTTTGAGTTCATTCTCTTTTTCTTTTGTGATATCATGCAAGGTGATATAAAGCACCTCCTTCTTGTCCAAATAGATGCATTTACTTTTGACTGCCACATCAAGTATTTTCCCATCTTTGGTTTTATGTTTGGTTAAAAAATGATCCCACCCTTTGCGTACAATCTCTTGTTGTTTGGCTTTCAACTCTTCAGAATTGATAAACTCAAAACTTAAATCTTGTGGTGAAAGTTTTCTAAACTCCTCTTCTGTGTAACCGTATTGTAAAAGTGTTTTATGGTTAAATTCAATGAATGTTTGTGTTTGTAAATCCAACAATACAATCGCATCCAACGACTCTTGAAAAAGAGTATGAAACTTTACTTCAGCTTTATTAATCAATTCAGTGATTTTCTTCGTTTGATCAATATCCGTATGAGACCCAACCATACGAACAGGTCGGCCTTTTTTGTCAAAATTGGCTTTTCCTCGAAGTAAAACCCACTTATAACTTCCATCTTTACACAACAATCTGGCTTCTAAATAATACGGGTTATGCGTAGGATCTTTAAAGTGCGCTTCCAGCACTGCTTCTACTCTTTTTTTATCTTTTTCATGAACTAAGTTAAAAAAGCTGGCAGGTTTTGTGTCTATTTCATCATCTTCATACCCCAACATGCTTTTCCATCGTTGAGAAAAATAGGCTTCATCTTTTTGTATTTGCCAATCCCAAATACCATCATTAACCCCTTCCCAAGCCAACTCTAAACGTTCATTCAGTTCACTCATTGAACGCTGTGATTGTCGAATAGTATCAATCATGTTATTAATTGCATCCACCAACCAATCCACTTCTAGAAAAGAGCTGCTTTTGATTTTTTTCAAAGGAATACCATCTTTATCTTGCTCTTGCAATCGTTGAATAATCTCTCCCATGGGCATAAAAATAAAAGCACGAATGCTTACAAACAGGGCCAAGACTAAAAAGAATGAGATGGCCACGGTATTAATCAACGTTTGTTGAATGATGTTATGCAACACTTCTTGCATGTTTGTATCAGAGACATAGACATAGAGTTTTCCCAACTCTTTTTTATTGTTATCAAAAATAAGATGTTTCTTAACCCAATAACTTTGTTGTAACAATGTTTGATGCTCTTTACTTTTAGCATCATACAATAACGTGATATTATTATTTTGTTTAATATAACCCGTCACATACTCCTCTTGTCCCATAATTTTACCCATGTTAAAATCTTCAATCACAATCGCGTATATATTTCGACGAGCCAACTCATGGCGTATCACATTCTCATATTCATGAACAGAATAAGACTCAATGAGTTTTTTAATGTTTTTTTGAAGAGCTTGTACCGTATTATCCGAATCCACTTTCATCTGTTCTATAAGGTTTTTTTTGGTGGTAAAGTAAGAATAAGAAGCATGTATACTCATCGTGATGGTTACAGTAAGTATGATAATAAGACTGAGTGTCAAATATATGGATTGTTTTCCTTTTCTTTGCATCTATTCTCCTTCTAATCCCAATACGTTTCGTTTAATGATGAAGAGTTTTTCGTGTATGTTCTCTTGAGAGATTGCTAAAATAGGCAGTTGAATGTTTCGTGCCACGGCATTACCATTAAAGTGTTCATGTAAAACAACAACTGCTTCTTGACCCATTAAAAAAGGTTGTTGCATTGCTGCTCCTACAAGCACCTCTTTGGGAATAAGCTCCAAAAATTCAGGCTCAGCATCAAAAGTAATGAGCAATATTTCGCCTTCTTTATTGGCATCTTTAATGGCATTGAGTGCGCCTTGATATTTGTCAGAACCTTGCAGCCAAATCGCTTTGAGATCATCGTATTTGATTATAAGCTCATTGGCGAACATATAGGTCTCTTCTAATGAGAAGTTCACTTGTTGTTTGATGTCCGCTGTTTTAATCCCCTCTTCTTGCATGGCTTGCATAAAACCTGTGGTCCTGAGTTGTCCATTAAGACGCTTTTGCGGAATAGCAATAATGCCCACCTCTCCTGTTTCAATGCCTTTTTGTTTCATCTTATTTGCCAATACTTTACCAATATCATAGGCTCCTTTTTTATTATCCGCAGAGATAAAAGAGAGATACTCTCCTGCATCTGTTCCAATATCTAAAACCACCACAGGGATATTGGCTGCTTGTGCAAGCTTTAAAACAGTAACACATCGTGAAGAGTTGGTAGGAGAGATAATAATGGCATCCACTCTGTTCTGTATGGCTTTAATGGTATGTTCTAACTCCACTTTTGCCAAATTTTTAGAGTCCAGAAGTTCAATTTCATAACCATATTCTAAGGCTTTAGAAACAACTCCCTTGCCCATGATTTGCCAAAATGGAATCGATCTATCTGAAGCAATATATGCAATCTGTTTGTTTGTATTTTCTTGTGCACATGCACAAACAAACATAACCACTATCATCCATACTGCTTGTTTAAACTGCTTCATTATTGGCCTTTAAAGTAATTGTCTCATTTTATCATATAATCAATAAAAGTGTCACAACTTATTTAATCTTCACTTTGTAACCATAAATCAATAAGTTCGACCACTTTTTGAGGCTCTTCAAGAGGCAACATATGGCTGTGGCTTTGATGTGTAAATATTTTATGTCTTTCATTTTCTTTAATCAAATCAAACCAACTGTGATCAATCATTTGATCATTTTGGGCATAAAAAAACCACAACACGATTGAGAGTGCATTGAGTTGTTCACTTAAATCTTCTCGATAAAGGGTGCTTTGTATTTGCTGTTTAAAGACCTTTTCTCCCAAATCAACATACATGTTTTGTATCAACGCTTTAAGTTCATCATTTTGATGGTTAATAGGATCTAAAAGTTTCAAAATCTGCTTTTGACTTAGCTTTTGTAAGCCATTTTTTTCAACAAAGCGAATCACCTCTTGACGCTTTTGTATCTCTGTTTGAGGCATACTGCACACCGAAGAGGCCATTATAAATACTCTTTTTATTCGCTGGGGATGTTTTACAGCAAAATACGAAGCCACATAACCACCTAAAGAAAATCCCAGAAGATTAATGGGTTTTAAAGGGAAAATTTTCTCAAGTTTTTCAATCATCTCTTTTACCGTTTGAGCCAAGGGAATTGCAACAAAGATGATTTCAAATTGGTTTTGAATATAAGGTGTTAAGGATACAAATAAACGTTCATCACACATCAAGCCAGGCAGTACATATACTTTTTCTTTCATGAAATCATTTTAGCTAAAAATCACTTCAAATTTGGGCACTTGACATAAATCTGACACAACCTTAATATTGGTTTGAGACCCTTTGCGCTATTATTACAAAAAATTATTCAAAGTAGGACATACAATGATTGAGAAGAAGGGTTCCATGCTGTTAGCACGAGAAGATATCAAAGTATTTGATTGTACGATTCGAGATGGTGGGTTGGTTAATAACTACCACTTTACAGATGAGTTTGTAAAAGCACAATATGAGATGTGTGTTGCTGCTGGTATTGACTACATGGAGATTGGAAAGAATGTTTCTCCAACGGTTATGAGTACGGAAGAGTATGGGTGTTGGAACTTCTGTAAAGAAGAGGACATTCGAAGAATTGTAGGTGAAAACAATACGAGTTTAAAACTCGCAACCATGGCCGATGTTGGAAGAACGATTAAAGAAGAGATTCCACCAAAATCTGAAAGTGTGATTGACATGATTCGTGTTGCAACCTACATTCACCAACTGCCTGAAGCGATTGAACTCATTGAAGACTTTCATGCAAAAGGGTATGAAACAACCTGTAATATCATGGCGATTTCAAAATCATTTGACCATGAATTGGATGATGTGTTAAATGAATTGAGCAAAACGAATGTAGATATCATCTATATTGCAGACAGCTTTGGTTCATTCTACCCTGAACAAATCAATGCCCTAACGGAGAAGTACCTTAATGTAGCTCAAAATAACGGGAAACAAATCGGTATTCATGCACACAACAACCTACAACTGGCATACGCCAATACACTTGAAGCAATGATGTATGGTGCAAGTTATTTAGACGTAACAGTTTCAGGACTTGGACGAGGAGCAGGAAACTGTCCAATGGAGCTTTTAGTTGGATTTTTAAAGAACCCAAAATACAAACTGCTTCCTGTGCTTAAATTCATTGAAGATTATATTGTTGATCTTGAAAAAGAGCTTGACTGGGGTTACTCTGTGCCATACATGATTACAGGTAAACTTAATGAACACCCACGTCCTGCAATGAAAGCACGAGACACAGGTGACACTGAATATGTGAAGTTTTACAATAAACTCACAGAAGAGTACAGTTAAAAACCAGCTCTTACTGGTTTTTATTAAGCTGCTCATTCAATAGGGCAGCATACTCTTGAATATACCCTTCTAACTTATCTTTCTCTGCGATTTGATTACTTGCCATGGTCACTTGTGCAACCGTGATGTGGTCATCTGAACTGTACAGCACAATAAAAAACTCTGCACCAAAACTGAACGCCGATGTAGGTGTTTTACCCGTGATATAATAAGTGGGTTGCAGTTTAGACATCAAGCTTTGGTTCCAAGCCACATTGTCATAGTTTTTATAATTAAATGGTCCACCATGACTGCTAAAATAGCTGTATGTTTTACTCGGTTTTTCTTCGCCTTCATAAAAGAGATCCCACTCTTTGAGTTGGAAAACCTCTTTTGAAGCTTTAACCATTTTCTCTTGTGAAGCATTAAAAACCAACTTGTTTTTCACATCATAATCTTTAGAGCTGATAATACGTGGTTCTAAGTTCGCACATCCTACGATCCAAAAACCAATCAAAAGTGTACCAAATAGGTGCAATAACGTTTTTTTATTCATAAAATCTCCTTTTTGTGATTTTATTATAATTCTTTTTTGTTAAAGCACCCTTGAAATATAAGAAAAAATTGTTTAAATCAGAGCTTGTTGTCGCTCTTTTTTACTCTCTTGATAGATTAAAATACCTGCTAAAATAAAGACCACATTTTTGACAATATATTGCCCCACCAGTGTAAATGCATACGGAGCTTGAGTAAATGAAAGCTCAGGCAGAATCACCAAGGGTGTAAATGTGCACACCATGTGTGTTAAAAACAGAATAACGACATAACGAGTGTAGACTCAAAGTAAAAACCCTACTCCAACAACAACTTCCCAAAGGGCCAGAAGTTTAATAGAGACTTCAGGTGAAAAGAAACCAAAAAATAAAATATCAATCGTTTTAGTAGCTAAAACCTCCGCAGGACTTAAGTGTGGAAAGAATTTTAAAAATCCATACCACAAAAATATGACTCCCAGTGAGAGTCGAATGAGTTTGATGGTTTTGTGCATACCTCTTCCTTTTTTTTGCAGGAATTATACGCCTCGTTTCCTTTATATATAATTAATATTCATTATCATTATTATATAAAACTCTTATGAAAAATATACCACGTGTATAAACTAAAAAAAATATTTTTAGTTGTAACTTTTATGTAATTATTTTAAAACTATTATTACTTTATTTAAAAGTCACTATAATATTGTATTTTATTTAAAGGAGATTCAATGGATATTGAATTAGAAAAAGTGAAAGTTCAACAGCAAAATGTAATTTTAGCATATGTGCTTTGGTGGTTTTTAGGAATATTTGGAGCACACAGATTTTATACTGGACAAAGTAAAGGGTGGCTATATATTGTATTATTTATTGTTGCAGCAATTACATTATTTGCAATTATAGGTTATTTTATTTTTGTAGGTCTTTTTATTTGGTGGATTATTGATGGTTTTAATTTACACAAAATTGTTAAACTACAGAACCTTGAAGTATTAAATAACTACGAAAAACAACAAATGAATAATGCTTAAAATTACAATAAGTATTATTATCTAAAGCATAGCTACAGTTTAATTTATATTTTGTTTTAGTTTGAGGCAAAGAGAAGTTCTATCGTAGGATTTGGCTTAAAGCCAATGAGTAGATAAAACTTTTATTTAACGAAGAAATTGGGCAAAAGATGAATTAAAATGTAGCTATGAAAATGATTTGATTTGTTTATATTTAAGATACATAAGCTTAGTTAATTTCTGCACTTCCTCATCACTCATTTCATCCCTAAACGACAATACAATCGCATTGCGACTGCTGGTTTCATCATACCCCATCGCTTGTATGATACGAGAAGGTTTTGATAAGCCCAAAGAGCACCCTTCCCCATTTGAAATATAGATTTCATTGAGTGCTAAGGTGCGAATAAACTCTCGTGCTTTTATCCCTTTAAGTCCAAAGTGCAAAGTGTATGGCAGTGTCTCTTTAGAGTCCACAAAAAAGTAGATATCCTCTTTAAAAAATATTTGTAGTGCTTCTATGAATTGCGGTTTAAGTGTGCTATTCAATACTTGTGTTGTTTTTGTATCAAACAAAAGTTTGGCACTGAGAGTATCAATGGCACCCACTGAAAGCAGTTCAAAACTCTCATTGTTAAAAAGAAGTACCCCTGAAGTATTAAAACCAAAGAGTTTATAAGGGTCTAAATACAAAGCATCACTTGCTTGGTCTATATGTGCTGTACCATTTGAAATCACCATAGCAGATGTCTTCTCTTTGACTTCTTTAATACTTGTTTGCATAAAAGTGTCAGCCACATAAGAAGATAAGAAAAGAAAATCTATCGACTCTTTATCTAAAAGTGATAAATTTACTTTGCCATCTTTTTGTAAAGGCAACCAAATAACCTCAAAGCCTAAAGATTCATAAAGTTTTCCTGCTTGAATTAAATGCAGTGTTTCACCCATACCAATTGCAACGGTTCCTTTAAGTTCCAATAATAAACCTAAAAATCCTTCTTTGCTAAAGGCAAAAGTTTTGAGTTTTAAGTATCCAAAATGTTCTTTATATTTTATGCAAAGCTCTTCAAAAGTGGTGTTTTCAACTAATGCACTCATACTGTAAGTATTGTCAATCTTTAAATGCGCTGATCGAGAGTATTGTAAATGATTAAGTTTAATCATTGAGTTCTTTTTTACCTTTTCGTTCACGAAAGCATCCCAACTGACAATTGGTCACTTCAATATCAGAGTGTTTTACGGTAGAACCCACGTTTTTAAGTGTCGATTTTTGTGCTTCATCCCAAATGATTCGGCACTCCATTCGTTTATCTTGTGTATAGTTTTGAGCTAAATTTTGATAGGTTTGTAAAGAGGCATCGTGAAAATCAAGTTTTCCAAATACGCCCAACTCACAGTTGGTAATTTTGATATTGATGCTCTCACAAACGTCTGCCATGTCAATAGGTTTTACTCCTATTAAACGTGCGACTTTAAATGCTTTTAAGCACGATAATTCACCATCACTGTCTAAATTTGTCAATATTAAATCTTTTTGTGTTTCATCTAATTGAAACGTTTTAGACATTAATTCTCCCTGAGTGTGTATAGATATTCATTTTTTTGTTTCTTGCAAATCCTACAAGTGTGATTCCATGCTCGTTCGCCGCTTTTATCCCTTGAAAGGTCACTGCCGCTTTTGATACGACCACAGGTATTTTATGCATCACGCATTTTACAACCATCTCCATTGAGAGACGACCACTCACATACAATACCGATTTCTTGATACTCTTTCTTTGCATAATCGCTTGTCCTACGACTTTATCAATCGCGTTATGTCGTCCAATATCTTCTGTGGTATATATTGTACCATCTTCTAGTACAAGTTCTGCTTTATGTACGCATCCTGTGTTATCAAACAATTCACTGGGAGTATTAAAGGTGCGCATATTTGCTAAAATCTCTGTCGCATCTACACTGTAGTTGGTGTTCACAAATGCACATTCAAAACTCTTTTGGGCATTGCCTGTTACACCTACGCAGCATCCTGAGGTCAAGGTTTTCTCTTTAAACAAGTTGGCATAACCCTCTTGTGAAATTTTTGCTATGACATTTACTTTTAATCCATCGGGACTTATTTGAATATCTTGAACATCATCCAATGCTGTAATCACTGCTTCACTGAGTAAAAACCCAATGATATGCGCATCTTGATGTTGTGCCATACTCATGACTGAAAGAAATTTATCTGAATTAAGTGAGAACTCTATTCTCTCCTCTTTGATGACGAAATCTTCACACAATTCTAAGCTTGCTTGGTCATACTTTTCAATCATGACTTCTTTGCAATACTCACTGAAGTTCTTGTCATGCACAAGGGAGAAGTTTTCACTTCTTATTGGCTGTGTCATGCCTTTTCCCTTTTTGCTTCTTCAATTTCTGCTAATACGTCCGGTGCGATTTGCTCTAAGTGCTCTCTTGGGTATTTCCCTGTGATAACACCTTTGATATTCCCTTTTACTGCTACTAATGCAGAGTAAATAAAGTCCATCAAGAAGAACATAATCAGTACACTCGATCCAAAGTGGATATACAGTACTAACCGTTTAAATTGAATCACTTGTGCATTGGTGTATGCATCTGGATGCAAGTACCAAATAATTGCTCCACTGACTAATAAACCAGCACCCATAATCACGAAGAAGAAATAGATGATTCTTTTCATCGGTTTATACGTACCTGGAATAATAATCTTTCTTGTCAAACTGTTTTTGAACAGAAGTTTTGAGTCTTTAAATGCAATGATACTCATCAGCAACCATACAGGGAACCAAATCAGTCCTGTGATTTCATGAGTACCTCTGAATAAAAACGGTAACTCTCCACCACCTGAACGCAATCCCCAAGTGATATTAAATCCAGTGATAATCAGTGTTAAAACTATTGCAACGTTCAACCAAATTACAATTCGATGAAAGAGGTTAAACACCACTACTTGATCATCGAAGTTTGTTACTTTGGGAACTCGTCGTCCTTGAATCACATACATAATACAAAAAATCGCTATCTCTGCAACAAATACCCACCAAATAAAAAGCTGTCGCTCATTACTTGCTCGGATAATCTCTGGTGCAAACGCTTCATAGTTTGGACCAAAGGCTGCATTTACCATCGCTTCATATGCAGAGTGTGGTGGAGCCAATACTCCATCCACGTTCCCTGTCATAAGAATTGCAAGTTTATATTGTATAAAATATTCCCAATCAATGATCATAAGAAATTTTAAAAATACAAACCCGACGATTGACAGTCCAAGAATTGTAAAAATGTATGCTCTGTTTCGTTTAAAAAATGAGCTGTTTTCCATTATCTGTTCCTACCAACCCATCGCTTCAGTTTGGATACCTTTTCCTTTTGCGGTTGCTCTGTATGTTTTTATCAATGCCACTTCATCTGCATCACCTACGAGTAATGCTTTAGTTGAACACATTGAAGCACACATTGGCACCTTTCCTTCAGCAATTCTATTTTGTCCATATTTTTCAAACTCTTCATGAGAATTTGTCTCTTCAGGTCCTCCGGCACACATAGTACATTTATCCATTTTTCCTTTAGTACCAAAAGCACCATTTTTAGGAAATTGTGGTGCACCAAATGGGCATGCAAAGAGACAATATCCACATCCGATACATTTATCTTTATCATGCAAAACAATTCCATCTGTTCTGATGTAAAAACAGTCTACTGGACACACCTGTTGGCAAGGTGCATCAGCGCAATGCATACACGCCATTGATACAGAAATCTCTTGTCCTACGATTCCCTCATTTATCGTTACTACTTTTCGTCGATTTACTCCAACTGGAACTTCATGTGCCTCTTTACAAGCAACTACACATCCGTTACAATCAATACAAAGCTTCTCATCGCAGTAAAATTTCATCCGTGCAAAATCTGGTTTACTCATACTACTTCTCCTATGCTCGTTCTAATCTGACAAGTGAACATTTTGTCTCTGGACAACCTGTCTCTTGGTCAAAACCATAACTTGTAATTTGGTTTGATGCTTCACCATAGATATATGGTTGCGTACCTTCTGGATATCTGTAATCAAGTTTTTCACCACTGAATACTCCTGAGAAGTTTTGAGGTAAGAATACATACCCTTCTGCCACTGTGTGACTGTACTTACAACGAACCTTAATCTTCCCTTCTGCTGTACCATATACCCACATCATCTCACCATCTTTAATTCCTAAAGAAGCTGCATAATTAGGATGAACTTCACCATACATCTCAGGAGATAATTCTGCTAAATATTTAGATGCTCTTGTTTCTGTTCCTGAACCAAAGTGTTCAACAATTCTTCCAGAAACAATACTTGTAGGGTAATCTTTTGACCACTCTTGAGCATTTTGCTCAGATTCGTATCGTACATCTGTACGGAAATAGTTTTTCTTATCTCGAATCGCAGGATATTGTTTTACTAAGTCTGGTCTTGGTGAGTGTAACGGCTCTCTGTGTTTAGGGATTTGGTCAGTAAAATTCCAAACGATGGTTCGAGCCTTTGCATTTCCATATGGAGCAAGTCCCGCTTTGAGTGCATATTTATTTAATATACCGCTGTCATCTGTCTTCCAGTTTTTACCTTCTACTGCTTTTTTCTCTGCTGCACTTAGTTTTACACCTGCAAGTTCTTCAATATTTTTATACGTAATTTCCGCATATCCACCTTTGATTCGTGAACCTACTGGAGCAACACCTTTTTCAGCTAAGAGATTTGTTCCATTTCTCTCAGTACCAAATCGTGCTCTAAATCCCATACCACCTTGTGAAACAGGAAGATTTACATTATATAATACTGGGCTTCCAGGATGGCTTTCATTCCAACAAGGCCAAGGTAATCCATAATACTCTTTAGAAAGTGCACCTTTCCCTTTTAAAGAAACTGAATCAAACAAGTGCCAATTATCGGTATGATTTTTAATTCGCTCGGCTGTTCGTCCTTGCATACCAATAGTCTTAAGACTTCGTGCAATCTCATTGGTTGCATCTTCAGGCCATTTAAAATCTTTTCCTTTACCCATACCAGCAACGTACTGGTCATAGAACCCAAGTCTTTTTGCAAAATCAAATAAGATTTCATGATCTGGTCTTGCTTCATACAATGGATCAATTACTTGATATCGCCATTGAATAGTTCGTGAAGTATTCACGATACTTCCAGATGTTTCCATTTGAGTTGCAACTGGCAACATAAATAAGTTGTTTTCTCGAGTTGTCATTACAGCTGAATCATTAACAAATGGGTCAACAAAAACAACCAGTTCTAATTTATCTAAAGCCTCTTTTACTTTATGCGTTTGAGTAATCGTTGAAATACCATTACCAATAACCACTAAAGCTCGCAATGGACTTCCACCATTATTTTTAGCATTGTTTTGCTCTAATACACCGTGAAGCCACAGACTCAAACTGAAACCTTCCGATTCCATCAGTTCTTTCGATTTAAATCGTCCTTTTAACCAGTCATAGTCTACATTCCACTGTTTAGAGAAGTATTTCCATGAACCTTCAGAAAGTCCATAATATCCAGGAAGTGTATGAGATAAACAACCTAAATCTGTTGCACCTTGTACGTTGTCATGTCCTCTTAAAATATTACATCCACCACCAGTTTTACCCATGTTTCCTAAAATCAATTGAACAATGGTTGCAAGTCGTGTATTTGATGAACCAATAGTATGTTGTGTTAATCCTTGATTCCAAATCAATGAACCTGGATCGGCACTAGCAAACATTGATGTAGCTTGAATCAATGTCTCTTTTGGACAACCTGTGATATGTTCAACGTGTTCAGGCGTATACTCTTCACACTCTTTGAAAATCTCTTCAATACCATATACTCTGTCATTTAAAAACTGCTTATCAAACCAGTTGTTCTTTTTAATGATTCGAATCATTCCATACATAAACGCAATGTCTGTACCCGGTCGTATTCTACAAAACACATCACTTTTTGCAGCAGTTTTTGTGTATCTAGGGTCAACAACAATGATTTTAGCCCCATTTTGTTCTTTAGACTTTAAAATGTGTTGCATAGCAACTGGGTGATTTGATGCTGGATTTGCACCAAAAATAATAATTGCTTTAGAGTTTTGCATATCACCAATGTGATTTGTCATTGCTCCATATCCCCAAGTATTTGCAACACCTGCTACGGTAGGACTGTGACAAATTCTTGCTTGTTGGTCAATGTTATTTGTACCAAACATTGCAGCAAATTTTCTGATATAAAAAGCTTGCTCATTGCTCACTTTTGATGAACCAATAAATTGGACTGCATCTGGACCATGCTCTTCTCTGAGTTGTTGTAACTTGTCTGAGATTTTACCCATGGCATTATCCCAACTCACTCTTTTCCACTCTCCGTTTACTTTTTCCATTGGATATTTTAAACGATTTGTAGCTCTCGCTTTATCAATCATATCAGCACCTTTACAACAGTGTCCCCCATGACTGATTGGGTGATCATATGCCACCTCTTGTCTTACCCATACTCCATTATGTACTTCAGCTACAACACCGCAACCTACTGAACAGTATGAACAGACTGTTTTTACTAACTTTGATCCTGGGAATGGATTTTTAATCTCCTCTTCCTTTGCTTCTCTTAAGACACCTGTGTTTGCAAATGCAGACGTTGCTGTTGCAGCAGTTGCTAACGAAGCCATCTTAAGAAAACTTCTTCTCCCAAAGCTTTTAAGCATTGTCATTCTCTTCTCCTTTTGTTATTTTGCAGCGTTATAAAAAGCGCTCCAAGCCTGAGTTTTTTTATATAAAACTTCTTTTTTGTGTGCAATTCCTACTGCAACACCATGTCCAGAATCACTTCCTTCACCTCTATCTCTGCTTTGTGTTGTTGCTGCCACAGCGACAGCAGAACCTGCAAAAACAGAAGCAGCGATTCCAGCTCGTTTAATAAAGCTTCGTCTTGTGTTAAACTCTTCAGCCATATTAACTCCTATTTTATTTTGTGGGTACGAAAACCCCCATAAATATTTCAATAAATACTTATGGGGACTCTCTTATGCTACTTAGGCCGCTTTAATGATTTTTAAATAGCTTCGTTCAAACTGTATAAAGTTTGCTAAAATTGTAGATGCATGGATATATATGGGGTTTTTTGATTTCTCTAACTCCATTGATAAATGATCAATATAAGGATTAATCACCTCTAAAAAAAGCTGTTTTTGTAAATCCTCTTTTATTTCGTTTATTTGTTGTTGCTCAATCAAATAAGCACTCAAAGTAAATAAAAATCCAAAATCATCTTCTTGTGCTTTAAAGAGTGTCTCATCTTTTCTGATTTTAGTTTTTGCCAATATATCTCGAACCTTTATGAGCATCAAACCTGCTTCTCTTTGTTCATGATATTGAGAACAACTCAAAGAGACATATTCTCCAAATGGTACTAAAAAGAGTTTCTGAAAATTTTCATACAAACTCTTTACACCCTCTGCTTGAATATATTCAAGCAGACATTTTACTGCCTCTTCCACTTCATCATCAAATGAATTTTCACTAAGAACTTCTAAATTTTGAACAATTTTATCTGCATTATGTTCTACATGACTTTCTACAAATAACATTGCTAATATGTTATAAATAAAGACTCTGGCTTGGTTTATTTGTTCATTATGCATGTAATAATCCCTCTTGTATCATTAATTTTGCTTTACAATCTTCACAACAGTAAAGTGTTCTCTCTTTTGTTTTGCTCATCTTTGAAAAAATCGGTGACATCATGTGTGCAATTTTTTCAACAGCTTTTTTGGTTGCAAACTCTTTGCCACACTCCACACAAGCAAAGAGTTCATCTTGTGCTAATACATTGTAAGTAAACCATGAAGGTTGAAGTTCTATCATATCTTGCTCGATACTCAAACAATCTTTTTCGGGACAGGAGAGTTCACAATAACCACAGGCTGTACACAAACTTGAATTGAGTTGTAAAGTGTTATCTGTTGCATCTGCAATAAGTGCATCTACGTTACAGGCCCCAACACATGAAAGACATAGAGTACAGTTTGCTTCGTTTACATTAACCTTAGCATAGTGCACGCTTGGTCCAGTGATAACTCGACCTAAGTCTTGACCATCTACAATCTTTTCAAGTCGAATGGCAAAGTTCTCTCTTTTTTTCTCTGTGGTTTGATTGATAGAGTATCGTGAGTTTTCTACAAATTGCACCTCTTGTAGGGCTGCTTGTAACTCCTGTTCATTTTGAGCAACAAGGATGGCTTTACAGTTGTATTTTTTCTTATAAATTTGATTTAAGATATCAATGGCATCGGTGGTACCTTTTGATAGGAAGTCGGTATAAAAAACAATTTGAGAACCGCTCTCTTGTAAAAGAGTTAATAGTTTACTTTCATCTAAAAACTTCTCACCCTCAATGCTCAAGGGAAGCACGTGTTCCTTGAGTTCAATATTGATTTCATGGATATTCATTTTAGCAGGGATAATTAAAGGAGTATGTCCTTCATACATTCTGGAAATTTGGAAAAAGCTCTCTGTGTTCATGGGGGCATAATCCAAAGCACCACTTGGACAAACTGAGATACATCCACCACACCCTAAACAGTCAATATCACTGAAAATAAGATGTTTATTTTCATCATCTTTTGTAATAGCAACCGTTGGACAAACATTGACACATTGAGCACAGACCTCATCTCTTCTATCATGATATTGACAAATAGAACTATCATATGTAATAAATTTTTTATAAATATGCCCTTTTGTATTTTGAAGAAGTTGTTCAAAGACATCATCATGACTGCTTGATATTGGATCATAAATCCCCGCACGATCAAATGTTTCTGTGGCATCAAACCAAACAATTTGTGATACTTTAAGAACGGTTTCTTTACCATCATTATCAACTATAACTTCAAAAGATCCCATATGTCCATCGATCATTTTTAAAATAGAGGCATCAATATGATAAAACTCGAACTCTAAAGCCAACTTAGAACCTAAAAAATCATCTTTTTGCTCTTGTGTTCCAATGAGTAAAACTCGGTTATCAACTTGAAGTTCTTGTTCCATATCTAAAGATAAATCAAAACGCAACGCATTTATTTTGTAGAGTTTTCCCACATTTTTCATTTTATTGCTCAAATTGTCTTGTGAATTTTGAATATAAAAATCAATCTCTTTTGCTACCACTTGTGCATTGACTTGATCACTGTTGGAGACAATACAGTTAATCTCTTTTAACTCTTTGAGGGTTGAAGAGATTAAAACCTCTTCATTTAAGGGAAATTCTAAAGAATTGGGGTTATAATAGATAAATTCCTGCATAAAATATGCCTTTTGGTAAAATATAATTTACCATTTTATTTTTATAACTCTTTAATATATCTTAAATGGTAAAATATATTTTACTTATTTTTCAATATATTAAATGATGTGTGCAGTTTTGTATCACTTTAAATTGGAGAACTTCTTTTGTTTCGTATTCTATTCATCGTCGTTATGCTTTTGACAATCATATACTTCAATTTAAAAGAGCAAATATTCAACACAAAAACAATACTATTAGGCTCTTCTCTGCCTAAATCTGGAATAATGTATAAGTGGGGTGAATCTGTTGAGGCGGGTGCAAATGCCTACTTTAAATATGCAAATGAACATCAACTTCTTAAAGACAAACAAATTGAGCTTCTCACACTTGATGATAAATATGAACCAACTTTAACATCTGAAAACATCTCTCAGCTGTTGAAAAAGAAAAATTTATTTGCACTTTTTGGTTTTGTTGGAACACCCACAGTTAAAAATATATTACCAATGATTGAGAATAATCCCATCCCTTTTATTGCACCTTTTACTGGTGGAGAGTTTTTACGTAAAGAGTATTATGAAAACATCATCAATATCAGAAGCTCTTATAAAGAAGAAATAGAACAACTCATTGATTATTTGCACCGCAAAAAAGGTTTAAATAAATTTGCTGTATTTTATCAAAATGATGATTATGGAGAAGAGGGATATGTTTCACTGATTCATGCTTTAAAACAGTACAATTTAGAGCTCATTGCGGAAGGAACATATAAGAGAAATACCCTCTCCATAGGTCATGCGTTTCATGAAATCCAACAAACAAAACCCGAAGCAGTTATTATGGTGGGAGCGTATAAAGCCAATGCCATGTTTATAAAAAAAGCTGAACAGCATCCTAATTTTAAAAACACCCTCTTTTGTAATCTCTCTTTTAGTGATGCCAATGCAATGGTCAAAGAACTCAATTATAAAACCAATAACCTTATTTTTTCTGAAGTTGTACCCAGTTATACCAATACCAATATTCCTATTATAAAAGAGTATATACAACGAATGCATGAATATAATCCTGATATTCCACTTGGATTTATCTCTTTGGAATCATTTATTGCTGCCAAAACCGTTGTGATGACGCTTAAAAATATCAATGGATACATCACCCGAAAAAAATTCTTACAAACCATTCAAAAATTGCCAAAGAACTATCTCGATGGAATTCATGCAGAGTTTAAAAACTCTCAACTGCTTCATAAAACATACTTGTTTGAATATAAAAATAACCGCTTTAAAGAGATTGAACATGAATAAAATAAGACAACTTTTTTCTCTTTTTGATACACTCTCATTTTCATTTAAAACATCCTTTTTGATTTTAGTCATTACAGGAGGTATGATCAGTATTATTATCCTATCTCAAATCTCTATTTATGCCCTTAAAAATGACTTTGATATTCTTTTTGAAAAACGTACAAAACCTTTAACGAAACTTGAAATCATAAAAGATGCGTATAAGATAAATATTTATGATACCTTGTATGAGTTGCAACAACATAATCTTAACGCTACACAAGCGAAAGATGTCATCATTTTAGGAGAACAACTCATTGAAAAAAATTGGAATGAATACATCCAAACTTCCAATAATAAAGAGTTTGAACCCACATTTATAACGTATTATATTAAAAAGATTTTTTCGTTCAAAAAACTCTCAACAGATAATAATATTTTGAAAATAAATATCATTCGAAATGTGGATAATAAAATCCAGCAACTCAATAAAGATTTGCAAACCATTGAAGAGCTTAACAACAGTAATGGCAAACTCTCTGTGGAGTTAATTGACCGTATCTATTCTCAAATAAACTCAATAAATATTTATATTACGAACCTAATCAATTATGACTTGAACTTAGCAATTAATGAAAAAAGAGACACACAAAAAGTCTTTAACGTTTTAACAATGATTTTAAATTTCTCCATTATTTTTGTATTCTGTTCATCCATTATTCTCTCTATTTTATTGATTAATAACTTTAAAAAATTGCACATTGGTTTAGAAGATACAGTAGATGAAAAAACAAAAGAACTGCAAAAACTCAATGAAAACCTTGAAAAAAGAGTCAAATATGAAGTAGACAGTAATCGTAAAAAAGATTTAATTATGTTTCAACAAGCCCGATTAGCAAGCTTAGGAGAAATGATTGCAAATATTGCCCACCAATGGAGGCAACCTCTTGGCGCAATTTTAGTCATCATTCAAAGCTTTCAACTCAAAGCTCAAATGGGCAAACTGGATGAAGAATACATAGAAAAAAAAGCACAAGATGCGATGCATTTAGCCAACAATATGTCGGATACTTTAGAAGATTTCCAAAACTTCTTTAAACCCAATAAAAGCAAAGAAATATTCAGTCTTAAAGAGTGTATCAACGACTCCTTTGATCTCTCTAAATATGTACTGGAACAAGAGAAAATTACCTTTTCACTCACTCTAAAAGAGGAAATTAGTATATTGGGTTATTATAATGAACTTTCTCATGTATTTTTAAATATAATATCTAATTCAAAAGATGCACTCAGTGCCACAAAAGAGAACAATCGACAAATCAAGGTGATTGTCAAACGTATCAATGAAAAAGCTAAAATAAGCATTTATGATAATGGTGGTGGTATTTTGCCTGAAGTACTGCCAAAAATATTTGAGCCATACTATACCACAAAGTATAAAAGTAATGGAACAGGAATAGGCTTGTATATGTCTAAACAGATCATCGAAAAACACATGAGAGGTTCGATTAAGTGTAAAAATGTCTACTACAAAATAGACAAAGTATTTGAAGACTGCACACTGTTTATCATAGAAATACCGATTGCACAAAAGGAAACTACAAATGAAAAATAGAGATTTGAACATATTGAATCAATTTAATATTCTTTATTTAGAGGATAATGACAACTTACTGACTCATACAACAGATATCTTAGAAGACTTTTTGCATAAAGTATTTGCCGTACATACTTCTGAAGAAGCTTTGAAAGTTTTAGAAAATGAAAAAATTGATGTCATCGTTTCAGATATTTTACTTGAAAATGAAAATGGCATTGATTTCTTACGAACACTCAAAGAGCAAGGTCATCATATCCCTACTATTTTAACCACAGCACACACCGATACACAATATTTACTTGATGCAATAAAACTCAAAGTAGAAAACTATATTGTAAAACCGATTAATATCAAAGAGCTTTTAAATACTTTACATGATATTTTACTGCCTCTTATTCAAAAAAAAGAGATAGAGAAGAATAATAATGTCATCAAAACAATTTCAGCAGTCACTGACTCTAAACAAGTTGAAGTAATACGATATATCATTTCCAATTTAAATTATGATAATACTTTGGTGGCTTCTTATGGTGATATTATGAATGAGATATCTATCTCTAAACCTACTTTAATTAAACTCTTTAAAGAGCTTGCAGAAAAGAATATCTTAGTTAAAACTGCTCATAAGACATACCATTTTAACACACAAGCTTTAGATGAGGAACAGAGCTAATATCACATTAATGAAATGTTTTTAAAAAGGTAAATAAATTTTGACTTTATTTATCTCATTTTAAAAAAAACAGTGTAAAATTTATGACTTAATTAAATAAAGTGATCCCGGATGAACAGAGACTATCCCTTAACAAAACTCTTACCGACTCAAGAACATATGACAAAATATGATGCTGTAAACTTAGAACACGTTTGTCACTCATGTGCACAAAATAAAAATCTACTTATTGGTCCTGAAACACTCGAAGATGCTTCAGTTTATCAACTCAATGAAAATGAAGCATTGGTGCAAACTCAAGAGTTATTAGCACCCATGGTTGATAATCCTTATAGCTATGGCAAAATTGCTGCTGCACACTCTTTATCATCTCTGTTTTCTATGGGTGCAACAGTAAAAACAGCAATGAGTACTTTGGGGTATAATGCCTCCATAAATGACAAAGCTTTACACAATGAAATTCTAAAAGGTGGCGATGAAAAAATCAAAGAATGTGGTGGTGTCTCTATGGCTTATGGCAGTATCAACTCCTCTTCACTGATGTATGGACTCTCAGTTTTAGGGACACTTCATCCTAAAAATATTTACAAGAATAATACTGCAAAAATAGGACATGTATTGGTTTTAACAAAACCTTTAGGTATGGGGATTCTTACTTCAGCTATTAAAAAAGACTTACTTGACAGTAATACCATCAAAGAGGCAACACACATTATGGAGTCATTAAACTACTTGCCATCACAAATTATGAAAAAATATGATGTCAGTGCCTGTACCACTGTCTCATATCAAGGTTTATTGGGACATGCATTGGCGTCAACTACCCCATTTACTTCATATAATATTCATTGCGGAGAAGTGCCTGTTGCACCTTTAGCACAAGAGCTTGCTGACCAAGATGTCATTCCAATAGAAACCATGCAAAATATGGATTATATTGATGAACACTTAACCATTATGTGCAATACAAGTAAATGTAAACTGATATACTGTGATACACAAATATCGGGGGGACTTCTGATTGCCATGAATAAAGAGGATGCCAAAGAGTATATCAAAGAGATTGAAGAGCTGACTTTTGGCTATGCCAGAATTATTGGAGAAGTTATTCCCAGAGGCATCTCAGCTCTCATTGTCTATTGATTTGAAAATTAAAAGATTTTTACTGCATTTTTTTATCTTTTTTTTACTTTGTCCTGCTACAATTATGCCTCATTTTTTCATGAGGGCATATTTGTGACATACAACTATAATACTACTTCACTATTAACGGTTAATAAAAACTCCACACACATGATTGGTACTTTGTACTTAGCACCACAAAAAAACATTATGAATGCTGCATATTACGGTATTGAGTACGATGACAAAGCAATTAATTTAAGTAAAATTAATTTATGTAAAAAAGCCACCAATGGATGTGCGACCTCATGTATCTATCATCAAGGTATTTTAAAAAACAGTGATTTTGCAAAAAATCGCATCAAACAAGCTCGACTCAAACGAACCTTTAAATTTCTACTGCAAAGAGATGATTTTTTTATACGACTGATTAAAGAGATTCGTTCACTTGAAAAAAAAGCACACAAAGAGGGTCTTTCTCTTGCCATTCAACTCAATGGTACGTCCGATATTTTATGGGAAAAAGAGGCATTTGAGTTTAAAGAAGGAAAATATGAAAACATCATGAGCTTTTTTAAACAAGTGCAATTCTTTGATTACACCAAATATGACATCATCAAAAGCAGAAAAAATCTGCCTTCAAACTACCACTTAACCTATTCTCGAGCAGGAATGCACAAAGGTAAGTTGATTGATGATTGGGCATTTCTACAAAATCTTCTTGAAAAAAACATTGATGTAGCTGTGATTTTCAAAAAAGAGATTAAAGAGAAACTTCTGAACTACTCAACATTTCGAGGGTATAAAATCATTGATGCCGATTTAAACAATTGTCGAGCCTCTGACATTTACCACAGAGAGAACAACAAAGGTCTTGTCTTAGCACATGAAGCAGCTAAAAAAACGGACATTACTAACAGTGGATTTATCATTCAAAACCAAGAAGAACTTGATAAATATTTTTCCCAAGTGTAGATGTGTTAAGCTTCTTTTTATACTATTTATATAAAATTTTCTTTGGATATTCAAAGATGTCCACGTAAGGAGTAACACATGTTAGAAACACTGAATCGATTCAGATTGATCTCTTTTTTAGAGGGAGTTTCCTTTATTATCCTTCTTTTTATTGCAATGCCACTTAAATATTTTGCAGATTTCCCACAGGCGGTTAAAGTCGTTGGAATGGGACATGGAATACTTTTTATACTCTTTATGATTTTTCTATTTGAGTCAATGAGAAAACACGATTGGAATATGAACTTTAGCGGACAACTTTTTATTGCTTCACTGCTTCCATTTGGAACATTTTTTATGGATAAAAAGTTAAAAGCGTATCAACGAGCATAAAACTATTCTTGACAAGAAGGAGTGACTGAAGCGTCTTTGGCATAATATATGACAAAGGCCTTTAGGTCATTACGAATGTCATAAAACTTTTTTTGATTCATAAACGCATCCAACGTATCAGATACCCCTTGAAACTCTTTTTTAAATCCTGCGGCTTCATTTAAAAAGAGCTCTTGCCACTCTTTTTTAGTATGTTTTTTAGCAAAAACTGCCCCATTATATCCCAACATCGGTTTTAAAATATATTGGTAATAGGTCTGCCCTCGTTTGACTTCATTGCTGCTTGCAAAGAGCAAACTCATTGTTAAAAAAAAGAGTATTCCAAGTTTTTTCATGCCAATCCTTTTAGATATTATATCACAAGCTTTTTAACTCTTTGAAGTATAAAAATAATTTTTTTAGTCATTTGTTTAGAGTGTCTATTTTCTATACAGTTTAACTTGTATATGTGACAGCATACATGATAAAATAATATTAACATAAAATGAAGGATGGGGGAAATGTTCAGTTTTATAAACAACTTTTACAAACTTAAGCAGATGTTTTTGTTTGTATTATTGTTTATATACGCACTTTTCTTAGTTGCCCTTGTTACAAATAATATGGTCAGTGCTGAAGGAGCATTTTTAATTGTTGTATTGTTTATCATCACGTATATGTTTTTTGTCAATTTTTTTGCACTGTTTTCAAAAAATATTGATAAACATACCAAAAGCGTACAACAAACCCTTTTAGAAAATATTCCCAAAGGTATCATGCTTACAAGTAAAGATGGCACCATTGAATATGTCAATAAGTATTTTGAAACCATTACTTTATATAAAAAAGAGGAAGTATTGGGCCAAAAAGTAAATATACTTAAATCGGGACACCATCCACAAAAATTCTATGAGAAGTTATGGAATAAAATACAAAGCGAAGGCTACTTCAACGGTGAAATTGTGAACCGCAAAAAAGATGGTCAAATATATCATCAAAGAGTATCTATAACGGCCGTATTTGAAGAAGACAAAATCAGTTCATACATTGCTATTTTCAGTGACATCAGCCATGAAAAAGAGATTTTACAAAAACTTAAAAACCAAAAAGAGTCACTCAAAAAACAAGCGCAAATGGACTATTTAACCAATATTTATAATCGAAGTAAATTTGATGATATTTTGGAGTATGAGTGTAAAAAATTTGAACGTTATAAAGAGAACTTTTGTTTACTCTTTATTGATGTTGACCACTTTAAACGCATCAATGATACCTATGGTCATGATGTTGGGGATTCTGTTTTAGTGGAGTTATCCAGTGTGATTTCACAAAACATTCGCAGCAGTGATACTTTTGCCAGATGGGGTGGAGAAGAGTTTGTGCTTCTGCTTTCTCAAACCACACTCACACAAAGCAAACGTATTGCCAATAAACTTCGAAAACAAGTCGAGTTTTTTGAATTTGAGACCGTAGGCAACATCACAGTAAGTATGGGTTTAGTTGAATACAACCGTTCATACACGATTGATGAATTTATAAAAAAAGCAGACAATGCACTGTATAAAGCAAAGAAAAATGGAAGAAACAGGGTGGAAATAGATTGATGAAATTAGAACATATATTAAACAAATACGACATTAAAATCTATTTTCAACCCATTATCTCTACAGTGAATAAAAAAATCATAGGATACGAAGCATTAACAAGAGGCTTTAAGCAAGATTTGGTGATTTCTCCGGTGCATTTGTTTGAAGAGGTCAAAACACACCATCTTACATTTGAGTTTGATAAATATGTACGCACATTGGCCATCAAAAAATTTGTACCTTATTATGAACAAAACCCTGATGTACTTCTGTTTTTAAACTTCGAGTCTTCACTTATAGATGAGGAACTCAACTTTGATGACTTTGACTTTTACAATATATGCAAAATTGAGAAAATACCACCCAGCAATATTGTCTTAGAGATTCGAGAAGATAAAATTGAAAACTCTAAAAAACTTAAAAACTTCACCACCTTTTATAAAAACAGAGGTTTTAATATTGCCTTAGATGACTTTGGTATGGGAGGTTCTACGTTTGATAGACTCTCATTGGTTAAACCCGATATTGTAAAAGTGGATCGTTCTATCATACACAACATTCATTACAACTTTATTCACTCTGAAGTGCTCAAAGCCATCAGTAAAATGTGTAATAAAATAGGTGCCATTGTTTTAGCCGAAGGCGTTGAACAAGATGATGAGATATTAAAATGCCTCAAAACAGACATCTCTATATATCAAGGGTTTTATTTCTCTACGCCGCAAGATAAAATAGAGAAGGAATACGACAACATCGCTCAAAGAATTTCTGATATTTCTGTATTGAATCTCAAAATGATCAAAGAGCACAAAGAGAAAAAAGAGGCATTGTTATACCACACCAATAACTACTCCAACTATGTCATTGAGAAAATTAAGACGATGAATCTTGAAGATTTTTCATGCAATAAAATTCAAGAATTTTTAAATCAAGAGCTCAAACTCGAAGCGATGTATCTCATTGATTATCATTCTGCTCGGCAAATTGGAGAGACCATCATCTCAGGAGAAACAAAAAAATTCTTTCAACCTGCACAACACGGGGACAGTCACTATTTAAAAGAGTACTATTATATTACCAAAACATCCAAGGACCAGACCTTTATCAGTCAAAAGTATATCTCACATGCCACAGGGAATATGTGCCGTACTTTTGCAAAGTGTTTTTGCCATGATGACAAAGATTATATTTTATGTTTAGACATTTTAGTCTGAGCGTAACACAAATGTAATAAATTCATGCTATAATTTTTCCATGAAAGAAAAAGTTTATGTCGTAGATACGAATATCATTTTACAAAATCTACAAAACCTCTACCGAGTCTCTGACAATAAATCAAACACCATCGTCATTCCTGAAACCGTATTAATTGAACTTGAAGACAAGAAGAAATTAACCAACGAGATTGGGTACCACTCCAGAGAGTTTGCAAGACTCCTTGCTAAAATGAAAATTAAAGAAGTTGACCATAAAGAGTCATTCAAAGTCGTTAAACTCTATAACGATGAGTTGAGTGTTCATATTATCTCTAAAGACAAATATGAATCTGAAATTGAACAAGCACACTTAAGTGAAAGCAATGACAAACGTATCATTGAAGTTGCCAGTATTGCACAGCTTTATTACAAGGGTATTCAAATTGTCTTTTTATCCATTGACATTTATGCACGTACATTTGCACAATTTAAAGGGATTAAAGCTGAAACCCTGCACGATGATAAATCGACCGTGCCTAAATTTCAGTTTATTAAACCTTTTGAATTGGATTCAAGTGAGTTTAACGCTTTAGATGGAAAAGACATCAAACAAATCGATGGCGATTATGAATTTGAAAACTTCTCGTACTCTTTTCAAAGCAATGATGGAAACTCCACGTATGGAATCATTGCTAATGAACGTTTGGATATTCTAAAAGAGGATGACTTTAAAGCACTTATTGTTAAACCTGTTAACTTAAAACAAAAACTCTTTATGAAAGCACTATTATCAAACAGTTATGAACTGTTGGTCATTGATGCCAAAGCGGGTTCAGGTAAAACCCTACTCTCAATTGTTTCAGGCATGAGATTGATTGATAAAGGGTTTTATGACAAGATTGTTTATGTACGAAATTCGATTGAATCACTCGACCAAGGTGCAGAAATAGGTTTCTTATCGGGTAATGATGAGAAGTTTCGTATTTACAACATGGCACTGCAAGACACTTTGGAGTTTATTGCAAAGAAACATCTTAAAAAGAGTGAAAACAGAGAGAACAAAGAGTCCATCCAATCAAAAATTGCAGAACTGACAGACAAATACTGTATTGAAACACTTTGGCCAGGGGAAGCCAGAGGACGAACACTCAGTTCAGCGATTGTCATCATGGATGAGTGGCAAAACAGCAGTGAAAAAACCACCCAACTTATCCTTTCTCGTTTAGATGAGTCGTGTAAAGCGATTGTCATTGGGTCCAACCGACAAATTGACAACATGTATTTAAACAAATACAACAATGGGTTAACCTCACTGTTAAAACAAACCAACAACAAACATCCCGAACTGAACATGTTTGCCATCGAATTGGACAAAGCTGTTCGAGGTAAATTTGCTGAGTTTACAGAACGAATTTTTGAGAAAAGGAAAAAATAACCATCCAAAACAGATTAGTCAATGATACGATTTATAATCATATCGAGTATACCAAACTAGAAGATAAAATTTTACAAACCAAAGTGTTAAATAGGCTTCAATTCATTACCCAAAATGCATTGGCCTATTTCTCTTATCCTTCTATTACTACAAAGCGTTTTATTCACTCACTTGGAACGATGCATTTAAGCTCATACATGCTTGAAAATGCCCTTTTAAATGCTTCAAATGTGGCCAAAAACTCTTTTTTGAAAGAGTTAAAAAAAGTGATAAAAAACATCATCAAAGAGGATAATCTCAACATCCCTTTGGATGGAGGTATCTCATACTTTGACAACAAAGAGTTATATCAATTCACCATTCCTACAAAATCGAAAAGTCAACGAGAAGTCTATAATATCGTACTTCAAGCACTTCGTTTGGCTGGACTGTTGCATGATGTAGGGCATCTGCCTTTTTCACACCAAGTTGAGTATGCTCTTAAAAAAGTCTACAACACTTTAGAGAGTACGAGTGATTTAAAACTCTCAGATGTGCAAATGGAGTTTAAACACATTTATGAGAAAACCACACAAAACAGTATGTTGGTACTTCATGAAGCCATCGGTAAAGAGCTTATTGATATTCTGTTTGAAACAGAGTTGCCTCAAATCATAAAAGCCAAACAAAAAGAGTATTTAAAGCTGATTCACCGCGTGTGTATCATGATTTTGGAAGAACAAGTTTATGAGGGATTTGACTTTAAAGTACTGCACCAAATCATCAGTTCTACAGTAGATGCAGACAGATTGGATTATATCAACCGAGATATGCTCGCTTCTGGTTACATTGGTGGAGCCAATGATCATATACGTATCACCAAACAAACCGTACTTGTAAAAGATGAAGCAGGATACCACTTAAGCTTTTTAGACATGGGACTTATTGACATTGAACACATGCTTGAAATGCGATTTAATCTTTATAAAAAAGTCATCTTTAACTACGGTATTGCCAAAACCGATGCACTTTTAGAAAATGTGGTGCTTTATCTTTCTCAAAAATACTTCTCTAACCATAAAAAAAGCAGAAATGTAACCGACTCTATTAGTATGCTTTGGAAATTTTTAGAAGAGAAAAACAAAGATAAGAAACTTGATGTGGTGAGTTTATTGGATGAAAACTGGTTAATCTCTTTGTTTAAAAAAGAGTACTTCAGTATTAAAAATAAAAAACACCTCAATAATGAAGAGAAGAAATATTTGGTCTGTTTTGAAGAGGTTTTGTTTGGAAAACGTTTTTTTAAAGCGACATGGAAAAACCTCAATGAATTTTACAACACCTTAGGATTTACAACCATTGAACGCTATAAATTCAGAGAGAGTTTTGGATACATCTCAGAACACAATTTAAAACGGCTTCAAAAAAGGCTCGATGAATTTACGAAAAAGTATGAATCACAAAATCAAGACACCTTTTTTGCCTATCAAGTGGTCTCTTTTAGTTTGGGAATTGAAAAAGAGTTTTCTTTGTATGATGGAAAAAGTTTGATTTTAATTGATGAGATCTCAACGGTGAGAAAACGGTTAAAACAATCGATGTTAAATACCGTGCCTTTTTATATTTACAGTAACAATAATCTCAATGAGGAAATGAAAGAGGAGCTAAAATCCATCCTCTTTGAGATATTCAGTTAAAAGGGGCTTTCGCCCTCTTTTAATCCTCTCTAGAAGTGATTTCTAATAGGTGGTAACCAAAATTTGTTCTTACTGGTCCATGAACTTCATTTAAAGCTTCATTAAAAACCACTTTGTCAAACTCAGGTACCATTTGACCTTGTGAAAACTTCCCTAAATCTCCACCTGCTTGTCCTGAAGGGCATTGAGAATACTCTTGTGCGATTGCGGCAAAATCTTCTCCATTTTGAATGCGTTGTTTTAATTCATTACATAACTCTTCGGAGTCTACAAGTAGGTGTCGTGCTGTTGCTGTTGCCATGTTGGTTCCTTTTTAATTTTTGTGCGTGATTGTAACATAAGTGCAGTTACATTAGCTTTACACTACTTCTCAAACACTCTGAAATATTTCCCTTTAATTTTGTTATTGGATAAACCTTCAAGTGCCTCTTTTATCACCTCTTTTTTTACCGCTACATAAGAGCAAAAATCAAAAGAGTCTATTTGACCGATTTGCTCTTTTTTCAAACCAACTCCGGCCGTTAACGCACCTAAAATATCCCCTTTTCTGAGTTTTTGTTTTTTTCCACCATTAATAAAAAGTGTTCTAAAAGGCGCATCAATGATAAAATCTTTCTCATTGGAGATGTTCTCAATACTCTCTTTTACAGTATGATCAAAAAATTCACTTAACTCTTGTGCATATGAGACTTCATTTTCACAAAATAAAGAGATGGAGAGTCCACCCTTTCCAGCTCGTGCTGTTCTTCCAATGCGATGGGTGTGCACCTTTTCATCTCGTGCTAAATCGTAATTAATCACCAAATCAATGTCATCAATATGCAAGCCTCGTGAAGCGACATCCGTTGCAATTAAGATCGGATAGGATTTATGAGCAAAAAGAGTGATGGTCTCATCTCTCTCTTTTTGCTCCAAATCCGAGTGCAGTGTTAAGACATCTAAGCCCATATTGTACAACTCATCGGCCACTTCATCACATTGTACTTTGGTGTTACAAAATATCAACGTACTTTGGGCTTCATGGTTTTGTATGAGTGCAGGAATAAACGCTGTTTTTTGATGTTCGTTCACTTCATAAAAGTATTGTTGAATAAAAGGTTTTTCCTCTTCTTCCACTTCAATAAATGAAGGGTTGTGCATCACTTCATTTGCTAAAGCTTGAATGTTCTCTTCATACGTTGCAGAAAAGAGCATCGTTTGTCGTTTTATTGGAAGCGCTTCAATCACTTTTTCAATATCTTCATAAAAACCCATGTCCAACATTTTATCGGCTTCATCTAAAACAAATTGTTTAATATGATTCAAATCAAGATTTTTTTCTTGAATATGTTTTAAAATTCTTCCAGGTGTTCCTACAACAATATGAGCACCATGATACAAAGATGCCACTTGTGGTTTAAAAGGTACGCCCCCACACAAAGTCAATACTTTAACATTGTGAATGTGTCGAGAACATTTTCGTATCTCATTGGCAATTTGATTCGCCAACTCTCGTGTGGGTGCTAATACAAGTGATTGAATGCGAAACTCTTTAACATTTAACGTATGTATAATGGGCAGTGAAAATGCAATGGTTTTCCCTGAACCTGTTTTGGCTTTTGCCACAATATCTTCACCCTGCAATGCTTTTGGCAAAGAACGTTCTTGAATAGGGGTTAAATGTGTAAGAGCCAATGAGTTCAAGTTACTTATTAATTCTTTTTCTAAATTTAGCTGATTAAATGTCAAGATAAATGTACCTTTTTTGTTATTTTTGTTATTATATACTCATATTATATCTTTAAAATCATAAAATGAGTGATTCAAAGGAGAAAACCATGTTATCTAAACTGTCCATAAAACAAAAACTGATTTTGATTATGTCCATACCCTTAATTATTATGATCCTGCTTGCAGGAAAATTGACCTACAACTCTTACCAGGATGCCCAAAGACTCCATCAACTTGAACATGTGGTTGTGTTGTCTACAAAAATTGGTGCACTGGTGCATGAGACGCAAAAAGAGCGAGGAATGACTGCGGGGTTCCTTGGAAGTAAAGGCACAAAGTTTACAACCGAACTGCCAAATCAAAGAGAAAACACCAATCAACGTCTTTCAGAATTAAAATTATTTTTAACTCAATTTGATGTTAATGAGTATTCATCTGAACTTGTCACCAACCTCAATAATGCATTGAGCGAACTGTCAAAACTGGAAAATATTCGTTCCAGTGTTACGAATTTAGATATTCAAACGGCCAATGCCATTGGTTATTATACCAAAACCAATGCACATTTGCTTGATCTTATCAGTACCATTTCCAAACTCTCTAACAGTGCACAAGTATCACAAGATATTTTGGCTTATATGAACTTTTTACTCTCTAAAGAGCGTGCAGGAATTGAACGAGCTGTGGGTACAAACACCTTTGCAAGAGACAATTTTGGTCCAGGTATGAAAGAGAAGTTTTTAAGTCTGATTGCACAACAAAATGCCTATATGGATGCCTTTTTAAAAGTGGCTCCCGATGCCTCTAAAGCCTTTTATGAAAAAACCGTACAGGGTGATTCAGTCAATGAAGTGAATCGTATGCGAGATATTGCATTATATCAAGGCAAAAAGGAAGGTTTTGGCATTGAGTCAGCTTATTGGTTTGGACAAATCACACAAAAAATCAATTTATTAAAAGAGGTAGAGAATTTCTTAGCCGATACACTGAAATCCACCATAACAAAACAAGAGAGTGTGGCCAATTTTGACTTGATTTTATTTGGGAGTTTAAGTGCTTTGGGTATTGGCATCACCTTGGTATTAGCTCGAACCATTGCCTTTACTATTTTGTTAGATGTGGATGTTGTAAAACGTGGATTGACGGATTTCTTTGCTTTTATCAATTATGAAAAAGAGGACATACATCTTGAAACCATTGATTCACAAGATGAATTGGGAATGATGTCGCGCATGATTAATGAAAACATCAATCGAACCAAAGAGTATATTCGTATGGACAAAGAGTTGATTAAAAACACCATTGAAGTAGCCAATAAGATCAACAAGGGGCATTTAGATACAAGAATTCATGGAGATTCAAACAATCCATCATTGAGTGAACTTAAAAACATCATCAACGAAATGTTACACACACTCAATGAAAACATGTCTAAAATCATGAAAGTTCTGAACCTCTACTCTAAACTTGATTTCAGACCAAAAATTGAAGCCAATGATTTAGAAGGGGTAATCAAAGAGCTTGAAAATGATGTCAATATTTTAGGCGAAGTCATCACAGAAACATTGGTTGAAAACAAACGAAGTGGTATGGTCTTAGGACAAAATGCACAGACCTTGACCAATAATATGGATAAAATTGCCAATGCTGCCAATGACCAAGCTGCACGTTTAGAAGAGACAGCGGCAAGTTTAGAAGAGATTACTTCCAATATTCAAAGCAATACACAAACCACCATTCAAATGGCACAATACGGAGAGCAAGTTAAACACTCTGTTTCAATGGGTGAAGAGTTGGCCAATAACACCGCACGTGCAATGGAAGATATCAATGAACAGACCACGGCGATTAATGAGGCTATTACCGTCATTGACCAAATTGCTTTCCAAACCAATATCCTATCACTTAACGCCGCCGTTGAAGCTGCCACTGCTGGAGAAGCAGGTAAAGGCTTTGCTGTGGTTGCGCAAGAAGTACGTAACCTCGCTTCACGAAGTGCGGAAGCAGCCAAAGAGATTAAAGAGCTTGTTGAAAATGCGCAACTTAAAACCACCGAAGGTAAAAAAATTGCAACGTCAATGATTGAAGGGTATAAAGACCTCAATGAAAATATCACAAACACCATTGATCTAATCGATAACGTTACGCATGCAAGTAAAGAGCAGTCTGCTGGTATGGTACAAATCAATGACGCCGTGAATACCTTGGATAAAATCACCCAAGAGAATGCAACACATGCAAGTGAAGCAGACTCAATTGCACGAAAAACATTAGAAATTTCAGAGATGATCATTGAGCATGCCAATGCCAAAGAGTTTGATGGTAAAGATGAAATTGTATTACGAAAACAGACCATCAACATGCAATATCAGGGGGAAGAAAAAAGAGACGTTGAAAAAAGAATTAAAGCTTTACATCAATCCACTCCAACACCAAAACCAACTCAAGTCAAAGCAACTGAAAATAAAAAAACAGAGACGCTGTACAAAGAGCCAAGTGTAAAAAAAGAGTACAAAGAAGAGTTGAAAAAAAAGACAGTAAACGTGGCTTCAAAACCTAAAACTGAACATGAAGATGAGTGGGAAAGTTTTTAGAATATAAAGAGATTTCTCTTTATATTCGTTTGAGATAAATCGAGACTGCTAAGATAATTAAAAAGACAACCCCTACTCCATAATACTTATACTCTTCTGCATGAGATAAAATAATGTTTCCCATAAAATAACTGGCATATCCCACTACCACGGACCAAAGAATCGTTGCTAAAATATTGAACAGCATAAATTTTTTAGCATCATATTTTGTTAATCCCATGGCTAGAGGGATGAGTGTTTTAATTCCATAAATATACTTTTGAACCACAATTACGTATGAGCCATATCGTCGCATCATCAAATGTGCTAAAGCGACTTTACGTCCATACTTTTTCATCATATCTTTGGCATAGGATTTATTGTTTCGTGCCAATAAAAAGAGAAATTGATCTCCTAAAAAGTTTGAACTTCCAGCCACTAAAATCGAGATGAAGATATTTAAATCACCTGCATATGACAATACTCCTGCCACTGCTAAGGCTAAAAAACCACCACCAAATGAGTATAAAAAAAGGATGATATATCCCCACTCTCGTATTAACTCTTCCACATCTCTCCTTTTATATTAAAAAATGCCAATGACTCCTCTTGGTCATCGTCTAAATCATTTGTATCAATTTCACCATTGACTATTTTTTTATTGATTTCATTAACAACAAAAGCTGTCATCTTCTCTTTGGCATCATCAATATCATCTAAAATCACAAAACCATTAAAGTGCATGCCGTTATCATAAAATACAAACGTACCTTCACAACTCGCTTCTAAAAAGACACTGATTTGACGATAATTAATATTAAAAGGAATGGCATGCCAACCTATGTTTTCTAATACTTTGTCTTCAAACACTTCAACACCATCGGTTTGATGGTCAAAATAACTCATTCTGCTTTGATTCAAATCGATGATTGTTTGCCATGCTCCAACAGGGATCAACGTACAACTGTTTGCATTGACTTGTGGTTTATAATTTTGTCCAAAACCATTGGCAATGATTTGAGGCAGATCGAACATTGAGTTGGATTCAATTTGTCCTTGAAAAACTAAGGGTCTCTTTTTTGATGTACTGTTTTTTTCTGAAACGGTTCCAAAAATATCTATTTCAAACTCTTTTTTTTCATTTATAAAATCTAAAATTTGAGAAATTTCAAAATTTATTTGCAAATCTTTTATGTTAATTTCTTTCATAAATTTTTCCTAAAATATTGAATTTAAGGGATTTTAGCGTAAATATTGTTAAAAATATATTGCTTAAAACTTAAATAGGACTAAAATTATCCGATTAGGTTAATTTAATTAGGAGTTTTTTTGTCCTGTTTTGTTATATTTTCATTATGTAAGTAACAACTTACTGAAGTAAACAGATATTCTGTTTATGATTTATTTGAATTATATCATACATTTTAAAAAAGAAGCAACGTACAAATCTCCCCCTCTTCTTCTCCTTGTACGTTGCTTTTTTTTATGCTCATTTTTTTATATCACTTATAGTATTATTATCTTAACTCATTAAAAAGGTGTCTCATGAAAGCACACAGAATTCTTCTTTCAACATTGATTCTTGCCTCTGCAGTTTTTGCTTCTTGGCAAGATATGGCAAAAGGTGTCATAGACTCACTGGGGTCTTCAAAAAGTAGCACTACAACTTCAAACAGTACGCAAGATGATTCAATGGTCTCTAAAGCACTTAAAGCTGCACTTGATCAAGGAGTAAACAGTGCAACCGCACAATTATCTAAAGAGAAGGGTTTTTTAAACAGCTCTGTTAAAATTCCTCTTCCTTCTGCCTTGCAAACACTCGAAAATACGATTCGAAAAGCGGGTGGCGGTCAATATGCGGATGAACTCATACACTCAATGAACAGTGCAGCAAGTAAATCTGTACCAAAAACGGTAGATATTTTTAAAACGGCCATTACCAATATGAGCATTGAAGATGCCACCACAATATTAAATGGTTCAAACACTGCAACCACAGATTACTTTCAAAGTAAGACTCAAAGCAGTCTGACCAAAGCGATTGCTCCAATTGTCCAAGAGAGCATGAAAAGCAGTCAAGTTGCCACATACTATAAAGCGTTTAATGACTTCTATCAAACTCAAGGAAAAGAGCTTGTGAAAAACTCAAGCATTCAAGGTTTTGCAAAAAGCTTTGGTGTGGATTCATATTTGCCTGGAAATTCTCAAGAGAGTTTAGAAGAATACATTACCGCTAAAACAATAGAGGGACTGTTCAGCTACATTGCAAAAGAAGAGAGTGCCATTCGCACCAACCCTCAAAAAAGAACCACAGAATTACTCAAAGAGGTGTTTGGGAAGTAGTTATCCCATTGAGTGTCCAAAGAAAGAACGAAATGCATTCTCTTTGGACATGCTGATATCAAAAAAAATATTTATTTTTTTCTCATTTTCATACGGATAAACATAACTGTGATCAAGCTCATTGACCAAGGCAAAAAAGAGCTCCCCTTTGGTATCTACAATAAACGTGTTTTTATTAAAATCATAGATATAAATAAGATGAACAATAAAGTCATCATCGATTTTATACGTTGCAAAAGTGTAGTTATCAATAATGAACTCTTTGATTAAATCCATGGATTGTGCATGGATTTTACTTCTGAAAAAGCTTTTAAACGTGCCGTAAGGCTCGCCATTCCAAATTGAGTCTGTATCCAAACGAATGTGTTCTATAAAGATGTCTCTGTTTTTAATCGTATAGGCATCTAAAGCGTATGGATCGTGCCGTGTTTTAAAGTCAAAATTCTCTAAAGGGTAACTGAACATGTCATTTGAGTCTATTTGAAATTTGAGTTCATTTTGATCAAAGTTAAAAATAGGCAAAGAGGCTTTAGCCAGTTTTTTAAGCAGTTTTTTAAAAAAATTCATGCACTTCATCCTACGTAATATCATTAAGAGTAATATAAAGTGCATTATATCTATTTTGCTTTAAGATTAAGAGTAATTGGCTTTATAACGTTTTCAAAATTATTGGGTATAATCAATGTGTTATAAATGTAACAAAAAAAACAAATTGGAGTTTTCTATGAATAATGAAAATATACTCGTAGCTTTAGATGCTTCACAAACCAGTATTGACGTACTTAAGCGTGCTGTTCAATTATCAAAAATCAAAAAATATAAATTGACACTGCTTCATGTGGTCAATCAGTCCATGTTTGAAAATTTTTTTCCACAAATGCAAAAAGAGAATATAACACAATCAATTTATCACAGACTCGCTTCGATGTTAGAGGAGGCAAATGCAAGTGAACTTGAATATTCAATTGAAATTAAAGAAGGCAACACCGCAGAAACAATTCTTGAAATGGCATCAAACATCAACGCATGCTTGATTGTTTTAGGGGCGAACTCAAAAGATGATTTCACAGATAAACAATTGGGTTCAACGGCATATAAAGTTGCTAAAAAAAGTGTTTGTCCTATACTGTTTATAAAAAACTTTTGTGATAAACCGTATGAACAGATTTTAGGTTTTACTGACTTAACCGATACATCGAGAAAAACAATGCAGTTTTCAAAAGCTTTCTTTGATTTTGCAAAGATTAAATTGGTGCATGCGTATAAACAACTGACCGATTTTGCAATCACGTTTTACAATGCCAATCACGATAAAGAGACAGCACGAAAACAGGTCAAAGAACAAGCACAAAAAGTTTTTGAAACGTTTAGAAATGAGGTAGACATTGAGGCATATGAACTGCTGGAATCATTTTATAATATCAATGACGTGTTACTTGAAATCTCTAAAAAAGAGAATGCCAAGTTAGTGATTTTAAGCTCACAGGGTATTGGTGGTGTCTCATCGGTACTTAATGGCTCTGTTTCTGTTTATTTACTGGAAACACTTGAAAGTGACGTTTTCTTCCACATCGCTTAAAATAAGTAAAGAGTTTTTCTCTTTACTTATTGAAACATTTCGCTCTCTTTATTAAAGAAATTCTTAAAAATATTCAATCGCACCAGACTTTGGTTATACGCTTGATTAAAACGTGTTTTGTTAATGTAGTTTGAAACATAGTTTTTATCAAACTGTTGAATGAGTTCTAAAGAGAGTTGCCCTTTATAATCTATGATAAACGTATCACTTAATGCTTGATATTGATGTATGAAACTGACATAACTTGAACCATTGACTTCATACGTCGTAAACTCATAGTTGGCAAAACTTTGACTCTCCACTTTTTTAAAACTTTTTAACTTCAGATGGCTTTGAAACTCATAAGTAAAAAAACCCATGGCAAGGCCGTTGTACTTGCAGTCATTGTCTAAACTGATGTGCTCTAAGAAAAGTGCTCCATAGTTTTTTGTGTTATCCTCTAAAGTGTATGAAAAATTGGTGCATACATCATGTGTATAGACTCGTTTTGGGTGTTCTAAAGCGATGTTATAAGTGCTTTGTGTGTCTGTTTTAAAATGCAGGGTTTGAGTTTGACTGTGATAATTGTATGATTGTGCCGTACAGGCAGTGAAAAAAAACAGTAAAAACGTTAATAAAAGAGTTCTCATGATAAATCCTTTGAGTCTTTTACCCTATTATAGCTATTTTTTAAAAGGAATTTTACCTTTTTTCACATCTTTTTCTTTTTTTACTAAATATAGAAAACCTACCGTAAAAAGGGCAAGTATTGCTATGTTAATTTCAAAAATCAACGCGCTTCTCCTAAAAATTTTTGGGTATTGTACTAAAAAATCTTTCATATAAGATAAAACTATTGCATTATGTAATAAAATATAGGTAACACTTTTTTAAGACAAAAGGAAAAAAACATGAAGATCCTCAAAGAAGAATTCTCGCGGCATAATATTGTTAATAACCTGGCGAAATATGAAACGTACTACCAAATCAGTTTGGGGAAAATGATCAGTGATACCCAACTGGATGTCAATGCCCAAGTCGATATAAAATCTGCCTTGGCTTCGATTTATCAAATGCTCAAAGAGATAAAAGACATGCCTGATTTAAAACGTATTTATGAAATGGAGCTTTTAAAACAAGCTTCAATGGATGCCGTGCAACACTTTGTTAATGAAAACATGGACAGCGTAAAATCGGGGAAAATTCAAGTGGAACCCATCATCAATCAAATCAATGACAACGAGTTCTTCAATCAAGGGATGAAAGACGTCGTAAAATCAAACCTCATTACTCAAATGCACAAATGGAATGAGATTGTTACTGATGAGTTGGCGAACTCAATCAGTCAAGAGATTTTACAAATGGAAGCAAACAGAGTTTAATAAAACTACAACTGCTTTAACAATTTAATATAGTCTTCTCTTGGAATCTCTTTGGCTCCAAGTGAAGCTAAATGTTCATTATAGACTTGGCAATCAATGAGTTTGATGCCATTTTGTTTGGCTTGTTGACACAAATAGTATAAAGCCACTTTGGAAGCGTCTCGCTCTTTGGCAAACATGCTCTCACCACAAAAAACATTGCCTATAAGCAATCCGTATAATCCACCAACTAATTCATCTTCCAAATAACACTCAATGGAAAATGCAAAGCCTAATTCAAAGAGTTGTGTGTAGGCAATAATAAACTCTTCACTTATCCACGTTTCAGCTTCATGTTTTCTTTTGATGTTAGCACAAGAACGAATCACCTCTTCAAAGCGTTCATTAGACTTTACAACGTAGCCTTTATTGTTGATAACCCTTTGTAAGCTCTTGGAAACTTTCATTTGCTCAGGATATAAGACCATACGTTTTTTAGGACAGAACCAATGAATGTAGTTGTAGTCATCTATAAACCAAGGGAAGATTCCATTTTCATAGGCATTGATAACTCTTTGAGGATGAAAATCACCACCAATAGCAACCAAGTCATCGTTCATCATCTCTAAAGTAGGGAAATCAAAATTATCGTTATTGAGTAAGTATATTTTATGTTCAGGGTCAAGTAGTTCCATGGTGAAATAGTATCGAAATATTTTGAAAGGTTGAGTTATATGGATAATATCTTGAAAAGTTACCGCTTATCGCTTGACTTTCTTTTTCTGAATAAAAATTTTCATTTCAGATATTATATCCATCTAAATTATAGACTTCTTTTGATTTCTAATCAACTAATCTAATACTCTTTTCATCTTTTGGAAAAATAATCCCCTCTGTTGTCATTAGTGGAATATTTTCTGGTATACATACAAAATCTCTTTTAGGTATATTATAATAACTAGTATATGTTTTATCAAGGTTTATAATACAATCCTTGTTTTTCAAATCTTCAATTTCTCTACATTTATCAGCAATAATATTTGATATATTATAAACATATTTAAATATATCAATACCAAGCTCATATACTTTACCATCTATTGAAATTTTTGGTAAATTTGTAAGTTCATCAACTTTATCAATAATATCATTTTCAATAAATTCACAGATTAATTCTATTTGTTTTTGAACATATTTTTTACTACCATTATTGTCAATAAAATTTTTTATAGATTTAGCAAAATCCTTCATAGAAATTATTAAATGTATACCACTTTGATAAATTCCCCACTCTTCAAACTCTACAAACATTGAATATTCTTCAATATCCTCTATATGATGAAAATAATTTCTTATTATCTTTAAAATAACAAATTCTGGTATATGATTAATTTTACAATTAAATTTATCTCTTAACTTATCCCCAACAGAATGTAAGTTTTCTAAATATGTCATAAAAGTAGTTAAATTTTTTTTCTCTGAATATTCAACTTTTAATAAAATTGCTTCACTTTCAAAATATCTATCAATAAACCTATTAGTTTCCATATTTTTCCTTTTGTATGACTATATCAAATTTTATTAAAAAATTTCTAAAAGATTATAAGTTAGAAAAAGTATTAGTTATATGAAGATTCAAGGCGGAAGGGAAATTTATGAAAGGAGTTTACTCGTCGTAAATGACTGAGTAAATTTTCCTTTCAACGAAGAAGGTTTATGTAAATAATACTTTTACAATGCCTTGCTAGTGATACGAGTAAGACGTTGTGCAAACGACACTGCGTCAGTGATTTCCATCCCTTCAGAAAGCTTCGCTTGGTCTAACAACACCCACGAAACATCATCAATCATCGCATCATCTGCACAACCATTGAGTTTCTTCACAATATCATGTTCAGGGTTGATTTCTAAAATTGGTGCAGATTCTGGCATGCTTTGTCCCATTGCTCTCATCATTTGCATCATTTGAGCCATTTGTGCATCGCCTGCATCTTTCACCACACAAGATGGAGATTCAGAGAGTCGGTTTGTAATTCGTACATCACTTACCGCTTCACCTAAAATATCTTTGATTTTAGTGGTGATTGATTCAAACTTCTCTTCAACCTCTTTTTTCTCTTCTTCACTTTGCTCTACTTTTGGCGCTTCACAAGAAGTGATGTCTTTGAACTCCCACTCTTGGTATGCCCCATACATTGGCGTGATGATTTCATCAATCTCTTTGTCATCTAAAATAAGAACTTCAATCTCATTTTTCTTATACGCTTCTAAAAGTGGTGAGTTTCGAAGTACTTTTTCATTTTCACCAATGATATAATAAATCGCTTTTTGTTCACTGTCAGCATTCTCTTTATATTTTGCCAATGAGGTCATTTCACCCAATTCAGTCTTAGATGATTTAAATCGAATCAGCTCTAAAAGTGCCTCTTTGTTTGTAAAGTCTTGGTAAGCACCCTCTTTTAATGGTCGGTTATACTGCTCAATAAACTCTTTGTACTTCTCTTCATCTTTAGAAAGCTTTTTAATCTCAGCTAAGATTTTCTTCACAGAGCTTTGTTTAATGTTGGCTAAGATTCTGTTTTCTTGTAAAATCTCTCTTGAAACGTTCAGTGGTAAATCTTCAGAGTCAATGATCCCTCGTACAAATCTTAAGTAGGTAGGAAGTAACTCTTTTTCATCATCGGTTATAAATACTCTTTTAACATAGAGTTTCACTCCAGGTTGATAGTCTGCTCGGTACATGTCCATTGGTGCCGTTTTTGGTACATAGAAAAGTGTGGTGTACTCACTCACCCCTTCAGCTTTTGTATGGATTGTAAGCATTGGGTCTTGTGAATCATGAGAGATAGATTTATAAAAATCGTTGTACTCCTCTTTTTTGAGTTTCGCTTTTGGCTGAGTCCAAAGAGCGGTTGCTTCATTGATTTTCTCGTGTCGTTTTTCCGTTGTTTTTTTAGGCTCTTTTCCTGCTTTTTTATCTTCTTCGCTTAACTCTTCCGTTACTTCTTCACTGTAGTTCAAGAAAATTGGATAGGCAATGTGGTTTGAGTATTTAGCGATGATGTTTTTAATTCGGTGTTTGCTGACAAACTCACTTCCCTCTTCATCTTTGAGTTTGATATAGATAATCGTACCAATATCCTCTTTTGTACAAGGTCCCAAGTCAAACTCACCTGTTCCAGTACTTGACCATTTGTATGCAGTCTCTTCGCCTGCTTTTTTTGAAATCACATCCACATTGCTTGCAACCATAAATACAGAGTAAAACCCAACCCCAAACTGTCCAATAAGGTTTGAGTCTTTTTTTGCATCTCCTGTTAAGTTATCAATAAATGATTTTGTTCCTGATTTTGCAATGGTACCAATCGAAGCGATTAAATCCTCTTCGTTCATACCAATACCGTTATCTCGGATGGTAATAGAGTTGTCTGCTTCATCAAAAGCGATGTTGATCTCTCCACTCCAATCTTCTGGAAGTGCCGCTTTAATTTTGTCGTCGGTCAGTTTTAAATAGTTCAGTTTATCAATCGCATCACTTGCATTTGATACAAGTTCCCGTATAAAAATCTCTTTGTTTGAATACAACGAGTGCGTCATTAAGTGTAAAAGTTGTCCAACTTCTGTTTGAAATTGATGTTTGGCCATAAATTTCTCCTATTATTTTTTTTAATTGTGTGGTAAAATTTTATCACAACTTTATAAAACTTGGCTAAAGTTTTTTAAAATTTTAGCACTTTTAATATTACAGTGCTAATTTAAGAAAAGAATAGCAGTTTTTAGTTAGAATAGAAGAGACAATTAAAGGACAATAAATGAATGAAACACAATTTTTAGATGATATCAGTAAAATTTATACCTATTTAGATGACCAGAAAAATGAAATCAATGGTTATATCACTGCATTAGAAGACAAAGCCTACGATAAGCTTGAACTCATTGAAAGCTTTGCACAACACCTGCAACTTGAAAACATAGATGATAACTTACGCTTAGCACTGATTACTCGACTTGTAAACTTACGAGATGACTCACTGGTGCAAGTGCTTAAAAAGATGGGCAAAAATGAAAAAGAGGTGATTGAACTTCAAGAAAAAGCGTATGGTTTTGTACGAGATTTCTGGCACGACAAGCACCAAGCCTTGGTCTTTGATTTTATCAAAGGCAACAATCTTTTAACACCATTTTACCAAGCCGTATTTGAGGGCGTGTATGAAGTGGGACTTTGCATGAGTTCATGGCAAAGTGCATGGACGGGGCATATCATCAATGGTATTAACAAAGCTCTTTTAGAGCAGTTTGATGGCGATGAAGCCAAAGTCTATGCTTACTTAGAAGAGAATGAACTCTTTGATTTAGGACACAACGGACAAACAGCTGATAGAAGTTACTCTGCTTTGGTTGAACAAAACGATGGAAGCCATAAAAGTGAAGCTTATATTAAAGCATTTAAAGAGCAAACCACTGCTGTGGTGAATGCACTTGAAACCTTTGCAGACAGACTTATAGAGCTTGAAGATGAGATTTATGGTCAAAAGTGGGATTATGTGTTGTATATTCAAAGTTTAATAAAAGCCTTCAGCGAAGATGAACCCAATAAGTTGGTTGAACAGTGGGCAAACGTGGATCGAGCGTGGATGAAAATCAAAACCCCTATTCAAATTGGACACCCATTAGAGTACTACGAAGACCACTTTAGAAAAGCGGTGGCTTTAGAGTGGGATATAAGGCTTAGTAATCCTAAGTTTGAGAAAAATGCACAACGAGTAGAGAAGATGAAAAACATGTTCACCACCATGTTTCACTCACTTGATTTTAACAACCCCAACTACAAAGAGCACAAAAGTGTCTTTGACTTTTCTATGAAGAGTTTGGATAAAGTGCAACTCTATATTGGGCGACCTGCTCTGTTTTTTGGAGCAGAGTTTAATGGATTGTTTTCAGCACAAGTCGTACCCAATGATGAAATCGTATCACTTGAAGAAGGGAAAAAAATCTTTGCCTTTTCAGATGAAATTTTACAAACTTCTCGTGCCAAACCCTTTTTAAAACTCTCACAAGAGATTTTTGGTCAAGAATTCTTAAGTAAAGACCGAACGTTCCTGTTCCAAGAAGAGAAAAAGTGGCACCAAGTCTATGACATCACCACGATTGGTCATGAGTACGGGCACATTTTATGGTGCGATGATGAGACCGAATCAGTCATGAACAAAACAGGGAACTTTAAAAACATCGAAGAGTTTAAAGCCACCACAGGTGGACTGGTCTCATTCTTTATTGGAAACAGTGAGAGTGAGCTTTCTGAACAAGTTTTAATAGATACGGTTAAACGTGCAGTTGGGCTTATGGGTTGGATGGAAGTAGATGAAGTACAACCTTACTATTGTGAAGGAATCATTCACTTAACAGGTCTTTTTGAAAGCAGAGTACTTTCTTGGGAAAATGAGCAACTCAACATCGATTTAAGCCCTGAGCGTTATGAAGCACTTAAAAAGTGGTACATCAATACTTATCAAGCTTTAGCACTGCACTACTTAAACAAAAAAGATGCGTCAGAGTTTTTAAATCAGTATGCTAAAAAAGAGGGCAAATATTTTATGCCCGTGAACCCTACCATTTATAACTTTGTAACGCACTACTTTGAACGATACAAAGCCATCGGTCAAGAGTTGGATACGCAAGATAAAAAAAGCAACTATATCAAAGATATCTAAAAATGAATACATAGTCTGCCTACTTTTTATAGGCAAGGCTATGACTTGAAGTTCTTAAAAGAGTTTAACTGCTTTTATTTGCAATAAGTGCTTTTAAGAAGTGTGTCACGGTACGTTTTTGATAATAGACATACCCTACAATCACAATCACACCCAAACCATACGTCAATAAAATAGACAAAATGATTAAAATCGTAATCAACAGTGTATTTTGAAGTTCTCCCTCTATAAAAATATTTTGTTTGGTGTTTTCTACTTTGAGATTATAGTTCACTAAAGAGCCTTTGGGTTTAAAGTGCATGAACTCCATTGAGTATTTGCTCTCTACAAGCTCTTTGCTGTACGGTTCAATGCGTTCTTTTAATTGGTTGATGCACTCTTTTGCATCTTTTGATTGTTCACTGATACTGATATCAAAAAAACCCATGCTTCTTCCCTTTTTTTGCGTTAGTATATCACAAACCATTAAGAGTGTGTGGTGTTATTTGTTTATTTAATAATCAATTCCATCATATTTAATAAGTTAAGAGTCACTCTCATCTTATTTCACTTTCTTAATCTTCGCTTTTTTTTCGTTATTTTTTATAAAAAAGTTCTATCATTCCCTATCCTTTATTGTGTTTAGAACAGTGATTATTTTATAATATAGTTGTAGTAATAAGGAGACAAGTATGACTATTTCTAATAATGTATCAGAGCTGGTTACATTAGAAGAGACGAATTCTGTTGATGTGATAAATAACAGGACATCGCCATATGATGAATCTTTTGAAGCGATATATAAAAAAGCGCAAAGCGAAAAAGTCACTCCTGACTCAAGCAAAGATTTTCTGAAGACCTTAAGTGATGAAGAACTTCTTACGCTTAAAAACTACTCCATGGTAGGAAAAGATATCAATGTAGAGTCTTTAAATAAAGAAGCCGCCTACAATCTTTTAATGCATTTTAGTGAAAAAAGAGATATCAATGATAACGGTCTGGTTGAAAACAGTCCCAATACGGTGACTTCCTCTCCCTCAATATTAGGTGAAGATGAGCAACAAGCACTCTTGGATGCTTTAACACAATCTGATAACAAAAACAACTTTAATATCATGTCCATGATTTTTAAGGGTGTCGATGAAAAGGGGAATGCGATTTTAAACAATACGAGTGATTTATCTTCATATGAAGATATAATGAATCGTATGGATGCACTTTTAGAACGCAGTGCTTCAAGCAATGATAAGAATGTTACAATGTTAAGTAAGTTCAAGGAGTTGTTTGAATCAAGCTACAACACTGTTTTAAAAGAGAAACAGAGCCAAAAAGAAGCATCCTATAATCCACTGCTAACACAACCCATACACAACTACCCTACAGAAGATTTCATCAACCAGCTTCAAAGCTAACTCTTGTGGAGAAATCCACAAGATAGCTTATATCAATGCCACTAACATTTGATTAACAGTAATCGTAATCTCTTGAAGTGAACGTTTCTCTTGGGCCATGAATTCATTGATTTGTACTTTAATCATATTAAACAGATCCTCTTCATTGCTTAAGTAGTTTTCAAATGCAGCTTCAGGTGTCTCATTCACACGTTTGAATTTGAGAATCTCTTCTGTATAATGCACCACAATAAACTCTATAAATTTAAGAATTTGTCGTTTAAGCACCGCTTCACTGTTGTCAGCAATTTTGATTTGATTAAGTGCATCAATCAACTCTAAGATTTTAAACTCTCGAATCAATGAATAAAAAACAATGATAACATCTCTGAATGAGTGCAGTGATTTCTCTTTTATCATAATGGCGGCAATGGCAAAATTCAAGTAATCAATCACACCATAGAACAAGTTAAAATACTCTTTATTTGCAATGATTTCAATGTAACTTGATTTGCTCATTTCACCTAAAATTTCAAAAAGTTCATCTTTATGATCCAAAATATGGCTTGCTTCAATTTGATACTCTTTAGAGTATTTCACCATCCATTTGGTCGTAAAATTAAGAGTATGTTCTAACTCATTAAGTAAATTATACTGATCTTCAACGGCAAGCTTATAATCGTTTCGGTAAACATCAAATCGCAAGTCTCGTGAACTGAACAGATTACTTGCAATCAAGTAAGACTTGATTTTCAAAATGAACTTATCAAAGCCTAATTTGTCATAATCACAAATAAAGGTAATCCCTTGAGAGTTTAAGACAATATCCGCAATTTTAGTAGCAATAATTTCTCGTTTTAATGGGTGAGAGGTAATCTCATGTTCGTACGCTCCCACAAATGATTTTGGGAAATATTTATAAAGATATTGAGTAGGAAAAGCTTCATCAATAAATTTTGACTCCAACAACAATGCTTTCATGAAAATTTTACTGTATGAAAGCAAGTTACATAAAATCGGTCGAACAATGGAACCGTTTTTATTGATGATTTCATGAATATTCTCATTTTTAGGAATAAAAAAGTCGTGTCGGTTAAATGAAACCACATTGTCTTCAAGTACTTGAATTGCATCTTGGAAGCTGCTTAAATATCGTTGTGAAAGCTCTTCGTCTCGTGAGATGGTTAAGGCTTGTTCATAGTTGTTCCATAACACCAAATTGACCACTTGTTCGGTTAAACCAGAGAGAATGGTTTTGTTTTCATCTGCACAAATGATGCCTTTACCTTGAATGGTATTCAATAAAATTTTTAAGTTGACTTCATGGTCAGAGGTGTTCACTCCACCTGCATTATCAATACCATCAATATTGATTTTCCCGCCACGCATAGCATACTCAATACGTGCTTTTTGAGTAAACCCTAAGTTTCCACCTTCACTTACGATTCGTGCTTTTAAATCGCTCGCATCCACACGCACCGCTTCATTTTGCTTGTCTCCTAAATCCAAATTACTCTCTTCACTGCTTTTTACATACGTACCCACACCACCGTTAAAAAGAAGATCCACTTTCATGGTGAGCAGTTTTCGACATAACTCCTCCCCACTCATGCTCTTTTTAGCTGTACCTATGAGTTTTTTAATCTCTTCAGAGAGTTCAATCTCTTTGGTTGCTCGTAAGAATACACCTCCCCCTTTTGAAATGAGCTTGGTGTCATAATTTGACCACCCTCCATTGCCAGAGAAAAAGAGTCGTTTTCGCTCTTCATAACTTTTTTCTAAATCTGGTTCCGGGTCAATAAAAATATCTTTGTGACCAATAGCAGCAACCAATTTAAATGCTTTTGATTCAATCAATCCATTCCCAAAAACATCTCCATTCATTGAACCAATTCCAACCACTGAAATAGGGTCTTTATAAATATCAATGCCCTCTTCAATGAAGAATCGTTTGGTCGACATAATCGCACCACGTGCCGTGATACCTAAATCTTTATGTCCAAATCCATTGCTTCCACCACTGGCAAAGGCATCCCCTAACCAATAGTCTCGTTCAATGGCAATCGAGTTTGCCACGTCACTCATGGCTGCAGTTCCTTTGTCTGCTGCAACAACAAAATATGCGTCATCTCCATCATAAGCAACAATTCTTTTATCACGAACAATCTCACCGTTTTTCATATTATCCACAAGATCTAAGAGGTTATTGATAAAGTTTCGATACACCTCTTCGAAAAACTCTTTGCTCACTTCAGGGGTTGGTTTGTTAATCACAAATCCACCTTTAGCCCCACTTGGAATGATAATTGAGTTTTTACCCTCTTGTGTGATCATGAGTGATTTAATCTCTTGTCGATAATCGTCGTGTCGATCAGACCAACGCAAACCACCACGACTGATATTGGTCATACGTAAGTGCAATCCATAGAAGTTGTGGTGATAGACAAATGACTCAATATTTGGTTGTAGCCCTTTTAAGTTCTCAGAAAATTTCTTCGAATCAATTTTAAAAGCAATGGACTCTTTGTCAAAATAGAAGTTTGTTCTTATAAGTGCTTGAAGAAGTGCGTAAGTGAGTTTTAGGATTTTATCGTCCAAAATATTGGGTACATTTTTAATGTTCTCTTCTATTTTAGCCTCTAAATCTAACAGTTGTTTCTCTCTTTTGGTCGCTTTGGGGTTAAATTTTATATGAAAATAATCCACAAATTGATTTGCAATCTCATCATGACAGGTTAAAGTATTGATAATGGCTTCGGTGTTGAGTGAAATAACCGCTTGATCTAAATACTCAATAATGGCACTTAAAAGGGTAATACTTCGTAAAGAGAGATTTTGTTTATACACCAGTGAAAAGAGTTTGGTGCGCTTGATAAACTCATATTTAAGTGCATCGGTGATGACAAACTCCACATTCTCTTTAGAACTGTCCAATTTATCTTTTTCAGCTAAATTCAAATTAAATCGAGTGATGTAAATCAACTCTTTTTTATTGGGAATGTTATATGTGATTTCATCGATGATTTCAAAGCCAAAATTGTGCAATATAGGAATAATTGAAGAGAGGTACAACTCTTTAAGCGCGTAGATTTTAATATATGACTGCTTGCCTTTATAAACAATCTCTGTAACTATGCTCTCATTTTCAATGCGTTGAACCAACTCTTTTGAAACTTGCAGGTCTTCTTTTGTTAATAATTGGGAACATATCGAATCAAATTGTGAAGCTTCCATGAGTATCCTTTAAAATAGTAATTAAAGAAATTATACACACAAAACCATAAACTAATTTTAATATTCACAACAATATGACATTTTTTTAACATATTTTATCTGCGAATACCTGGATGCTCCTGTGTACCGATATAGTCATCATCACTGTAGTAATATTTTAATCCACCAAGAACCACTGCCACAGCTAAAATAGCAATGATCACTTTGATAAGTGTCTTCTTTTTTTCAGGCGGTGTTTCATTATAATCGTCAATTTTATCCATACTCAATTCGTCGTCAAACGCTTCTTTTTTCATGATCAACTCCTTTATAATATGCCCTACTATAGAGCAATAAAAATTAAAAGCTAATATTATAAAAAATTATATAAAAATCTTATGCTGTAATTAATCCAATGCTTGCATTGGTCAAGCTTAGTAAGGTTTTAGCAGAGAGTTCAATATCCAACCCTCTTTTACCTCCACTGATGTACATAACAGAAAAATTCATGGCCGTTTCATCGATAACTGTACGCAACTTTTTTTTCTGTCCCAAAGGAGAGATACCACCCAATAAATAGCCTGTTACTTTTTGAGCTTCCTCTTTGTTGGCCATCACCGCTTTTTTTGCTTTAAAAACGTTTGCCACCTCTTTGAGACTGAGCATGTTTGCCACAGGTATAACACACACCACCAACTCTTTAGGTGTCAGTTCCACAAGCAAAGTTTTAAATACTTGCTTAGCATCAAGCTTCAGTTTTTCGACCGCTTCATTTCCAAAGTCTGTTATGGCAGGGTCGTGCTCATATTTATGCAGTTTGTAACTGCATTTGTTTTTTTTCAATAAATTCACTGCAGGTGTCATAACAGTTCAAACTCCTTTTTTATCATCTCTTCGCCATTTACATACAAAGCAATGTAGTGTTTTCCACTGTAGTGCTTGCGAGTGGTCATGTTTTTAAAACTCTGCTTTTTTTCAAAGGTTTTTTCATTCACCTTGATGCTGTTTTGAGAGAGCATGAACATTTTTTTATTGTGTGTTTGATTGGCTTTGAGATAGTATATAGCATATTCTACTCGTAAATTTCCTAAAGATTGAATGCTTTGCAGTGTAAATTTGAAGTTTAACTCTCCTTCATTTACTACGACCTCATCATGTGTAAACTCTTTTATCTTTACATGAGAAGCTTGTCTGTAACCAAAGAGTTTCAGTATTTGCTCATCTCCTTGTTTTAACAAAGTTCGACTGCCATGTTTACAAATCCAATCAAGGTTTTTATGTTTTCCAAGGTTGTTTTTAACAAATTCTATGACAACTTGGGGATTATCTTTTGAGATATCATTGAGGTTATTGGCCACACTCTTTTGCACATATGTGCTCTCATCATTTTTAAGCAGTTCAATGATTTCAAGCACTTTTGTGGGGTCTTTTTTAAATGCATTCAAAGCAATGGCCCAAGGCAGTCTTGGTCGACACCCTTCAGATGCAAGTCGTCTTAAGTGTTCGCAAGGGTTTTGTGCCCACAGTTTCATTTGATGCAAAGTCTGTTCTTCATACTTTAAAATAAATTGTCGTATGGCAAACTCACTGCTTGATTCATAGGTGAAAACTTCCAAAGCTTTCATGGAGTCTTCAAAGTTATCCAGACCATACAATTCAACAAAATCTTGAAAGAACATCGCCTCAAAAGAGACAAAGTGTTGGGAGGCTGGTTTTAAAACTTCAAGTTGTTCTTTATAAGGCAAAGGTAAATATTCATTAAGGATAATTGCAATATGTCGCATACGCATCTTTAACTCCATGTCTTTCCATGTTTCATTGAAAATTTCATGAATAAAGGCTTCGGTGTTAAAAGCATCGTATTGTTCTTCTACTTTAGATGCTAAGTTTTTAATGTATTGATGTGTATAAACCTCTTTAAGTGCTTCAGCCATTCTCTCTCTTTTTAATGAAAGTATAGGTTATTTTTCTACTTAATATAAAAAACATGACAAAATGCAAACTTTTATAAAACAACTTTTCTTTGGTTCACTTCTAAATATGGATACTCCATATGTTGTGCTGTACTTCGTGCAACCTCTTCACCAAAATAACGTTTTAAAATATACAATGCCATATCAATCCCTGCAGAAATACCCGCAGATGAAATGACATTGCCATCCTCGACAAAGTGTTTATCCATACACACCATTACATGAGGAAACTCCTCTTTCATACGATTGAGACTCTTCCAATGAGTTGTGGCTTCTACACCATCTAAGAGTTGTGCATTGGCGAGAATAAGTGAACCCGTACACACTGAAGTTAAGAGTTCAACCTCTTTTGCTTTGGCACGTACAAAGTTCAATATCTCTTCATTGTACATCAATGTGCGTGTTCCCATTCCTCCTGGCACAATCAATATGTCAAGCGGTGGGCAATCATGAATATCAAAATCAGGTATCACTTTCATGCCACCTTTTGTAATCACCACCTCTTTTGTGAGTGCAATGAGTTTCACATCAAAAGGAGAGTTTGTCTGCATACGTTTCTTCTCATCCAAACGTACCACACTTAAAACTTCAAAAGGTCCACAAAAATCTAAAACCTCAATATTTTCAAAGATTAATATTCCTACTTGTTTTTGCATCTGCTCTCTTTTATTTTTTTAGTAAAAGATTATAGCTAATTTTTTCTCTTATGTTATTTTTTGGCGGCTTGACCTCATATTCCCTTTAGGATTTAAACTCGATTGCTGTTTTGATATAAGGCTATAATCTCCTCTTTGCTTAACTCTCTTTGCACTTCATCACTTTTTTGTTTGACCATGTGACCAAAAGCAATTGCTTCTTCTTTGCTCAACTCTTCACCTAAAAACTCACTGATGATAAACGCCACGCCCCCTTTTCCTGATTGAGAATTGACACGTATGACCTTTTCATACCCTCTTTTAATATCTTTGGGATCAATGGGTAAGTACGGTACATTCCACTCTTGACAGTGCTCTTTTCTGTAGTAATCAAGTCCTTTTTTAATCGCATCTTGATGTCCACCACTAAAAGCAGTAAATATCATATCACCTACAAAAGGGTGTCGTGGATGTACTTGTAATTGAGTCTGTTTTTCATACATCGCTTTGACCTCATCAATCATCGATAAATCCAACTTTGGATCCACTCCTTGAGAGTATATATTAAACGCAAAATTCACCACGTCTAAGTTGCCTGCTCGCTCTCCATTACCAAATAAAGTGCCTTCTACTTTTTGAGCCCCCGCTAAAACTGCAAGTTCAGCAGAAGCCACTGACGTTCCTCTGTCATTGTGAGGATGCACACTTAAAATAACGGCTTCTCTTTTATTTAAACGTTTACTCATCCACTCTATTCTGTCTGCATACACATTGGCGGTGCAGGCTTCTAAGGTATTGGGCAAGTTGATGATCATTTTTTTATCGGTCGTTGGATTGACGACATCTATGACTTTGTTACAAATGGTCAATGCAAAATCCAATTGCGTTTGCGAAAAACTCTCTGGAGAGTATTGATAGGTCACATTGCCTTGGAACTCTTGTGTTAACTCCACTAAGTATTGCATGGACTCAACAGCCATATTCATGATTTCCTCATCACTTTTATTGAATACCACTCTTCGTTGAAACTCATTGGTGGGATTGTATAAATGAAAAATACCGTTTTTCACTCCTTGCATTGCTTCTACGCTTCTTTTAATCCACTCTTTTTTTGCAGGGATTAATATTTGTATCGCCACATCATCTGGAACCAAGTTGTCTTCTATTAACATACGTGTAAACCCAAAGTCTGTCTCACTGGCACTGGGGTAACTTACTTCTATTTGTTTAAAGCCCATTTTCACTAAGGTATTAAAATACTCTAACTTCTGTTCTATTCCTAAAGGATTGACCAATGCTTGGTTACCATCACGTAAGTCCACACTACAATAAATAGGAGCTTGTGTGATGTGATTATTGGGCCAATCTCGTTGAATGTTCTCTACCCTCTCATAGGGTCTGTATTTTTTAAATTGCATTTTTTTCTCCATGAAAAATATAATAAATTAGATGACGCCGTGTCATAAACATAAATGAATTGATAAATTAATAAAAAGAAATATTAGAGAGACAGAAGAAGCAGTGAAGCAAAAAGAGGGTTATATTGAGAAATAATTGAATAGGTTTGTTTGCGCATACTATGCTCCTTTGATTAAATTTTCAACATTGTAATCAAAAAAGGGAAATAAAATCTTGTACAAAATTAACATTTATGATAAAAGATTTTTTTGAAACTGTTTAGGCGTCATTTGAAAGATACGTTTGAAGCTTCGATTTAAATGGCTTTGGTCAAAAAACCCACTTTGTAACGCCACTTCAACAATGGGAATATTTTGATTTAAAAGTGCTTTAGCATGATGAACACGTTTATTTAAAACATACGAATGCACAGGAATACCAAATCTGTTTTTAAAAAGACGTATACAGTGAATCTCCGTGATATCAAACTGTTGTGCAATGCTTGGTAAATCAATATCTTCTAAATAGTGTTCATCCAAATAGGCTTTAATTTGAAAGACCGTTTCATCCATACGCTCTTCACTACTTGTGGTATCACATTGAGCAAAACTCTCCATACAAAACAACAGCGTCTCTTCTTGTTTTTCAATCATACTGTGTTGTTGACTTAAGAGTGTTTTACACAATGTTATAAAACCGCTTTGTGTTTGAACAGCATAAGGTGCTTTAAACTCTAAAGCCAACTCTTTTAAATATGCTGTATCCAGATATAAAACAAAGCACCCTTTTGAATCCGTATCGTTTAGCGTCGCACAGTGAGAGATGTTTTGATTGATAATCATGATTTCATTTGGCGTTAAGTGGTAGTTCTCATCATTGAATATGATATTTAACTCCCCTACTTCAACCGCTGTTATGGTCACTTCATCGTGCAGATGCATTTTAGTACACTCTGGTATGACCTTTAGATATCTGAGTTCTACAAAAGGCAGGCGACTGTCTTTAAATACTTGAATACTCATGCGGCTTATAACCTCATGTGTAACAGAGGAAAAGGTTTACCTAAACCATCTGTATCACTTCGGGAGATGACTTTAAAGCCCATATGCTTATAAAACTCTAAAGCCTTTGGGTTTTGCTCATTCACATCCACTTCATTGACGCAATGATTTTGTATGACATATTGAGTTAAGATTCTTCCAATGCCTTGTTTAAAATGTTTGGGATGAGCAAACAACATCTCTATTTTCCCCTCATGAATACCAATAAAACCTATAATCTCTTCAGATGCATCTCGATAAGCCAATAAATCCACGGCATATAAATACTCATCTAAAATCTTTGGTTTAAAAAAAGCAATGTCTGCTTCACTTAAAAAAGTGTGTGTTGCTCGAACGGATGCTTCCCAAACCTCTGCAACTTTTTGATATTCAAACTCTTCTATTTTTGTAATCATAATTAACTCACTACTATTTTAATTATATTTCCCACCAACATTAAAACAAGTACAAACACAAGTACTTTTTTAATAAAAGCTTCCCCACCTTTGATGGCATAATGACTTCCCACATACGAACCCAAAACATTAGCTAATCCCATAGGAATAGCCACTAACCATAACACTTTCCCCGCAAGTACAAACGCAATCACAGACCCCACATTGGTTGCAAAGTTCAGTGGCTTTGTGGAAGCCGTGGCCATGAGGTAATCCAGCTGTAAAAACTTCTTCATGGAAATCGTCATATACGTACCTGTACCAGGTCCTAGTAACCCATCATAAAAGCCAATGGGTGCAGTAGCTAAGATGATATTTTTTTTACTTTTTTCTCGGTGAACTTCGACAATCGTTTTACTCTTTTTAAACAAAAACAGCATCGCAATAGGAATGGCTATAAGAATCATCCACTGTATGGTCTCTTCAGAGAGATACATCACCAGTTTGGTTCCAATATACGAAGCAATCAAACATGGAATGATAGCAACTGCTACGACTTTATAATTGATTTTTTTACTCCATGCATATTTGATGGTTGCCATGAGTACGCCTACGACACTTGCCACTTTATTAGAAGCCAATACATGTATGGGAGCAATCCCACTAAAAAGAAGCATCGGTACTTGTATCATACCTCCACCACCAGCAATAGCGTCAATATATCCTGCAAAAAAACCAGTGAGTACAAAAACAGTAATCCACAATAACGAGATGTCTGCTCCAAAATCCATATGGCAGCCTTAAAATTAAAATAGTATCTATAAAAAAGAGTCAAGAGAGCTTGTTGTAAGCTCTCTTTTTAATTATGCAAATGCAGGTTCTAAGAAAGGGATAATCTGTTTTTTTCGTGAAAGACAACCGTCAATCCACACTTTACCGTTTTCAAGTTTTTTATCAAATGCTTTTTCAAAGATTGATGCATCACTGCTTGAAACCAATACTTCAGAGCCCTCTTTCATGATGTCTGTTAAAAGAAGTGCGGCTGTATGAAGCCCCTCTTCTTCTCGAAGTTTGTCTAAGTCTGCTTGAAGTTCATCTTTGACTGCATCAAAAATAGTTAAATCCACCACTTCAAGTTGACCAATTCCCACTTTACTTCCGTGCATATCAAAAGGTTTATAGTCTCGTAAAATCAACTCTCGTACAGGCACACCCTCTACAGCAGATTTGACTTTGAACATCTCCATTCCCAATGCACCAAAATCTTCTATTCCAGCAATTTGTGCTAATTCACGTACCACTTTAATATCAAGGTCTGTACATGTTGGAGATTTAAAAATTACGGTGTCACTTAAAATAGCACACATCATGATTCCAGCAATCTCTTTTGGAATTTCTACTTTATGATAATCATACATCTCTTTTACAATTGTGTTTGTACACCCTACTGGTCGAATCCAACACTCTAAAGGAGCAGAGGTAGTTAAGTCACCTAACTTATGGTGGTCAACAATTCCCACGATGGTTGCTTCATCGATATCTTTTGGTGCTTGACCTCTGTCAGAATAATCAGTGATAAAAATCTCTTCACCTGCAAACGATGTTTTCAGTTCAGGTGCTGTAAATCCAAATCTGTCTAAAATAAATTGAGTCTCTGGATTTACCTCTCCTTGTCGTGCAGGCGTTGCTTCACGTCCTATTTTATTAAGTAAATATGCCAAAGAGATTGCAGAACAAATTGAGTCTGAATCTGGCGTTGTGTGTCCACATGTATAAATAGCCATAAAATCTTTCCTATTATCTTTTTTGCGCAATTGTAACCAAACTTTAGTTAGGGATGATTTAAATTATAATATTAAACAATTCGTGATATAATGGAAAATAGTTACTAAAGGAGAGAGTATGATTCAAGCAACAATTCAAAAAGCGTTAATCGAGCAACTTAACAGAGAGTTTCACTCAGCATATATCTATTTAGGTATGAGTGCATACTGTTCAAAAGAGGGTTTTAATGGAGCATCAAACTGGTTTTTAGTGCAATACCAAGAAGAGATTGCTCATGGTATGAAACTTTTTAAATACCTTGAAGACCAAAGTGTGGAACTTCAACTTCCAGCCATTGAAGCAGTGGCTGTGGAGTTTGATTCACTTTTAAATGTCTTTGAAAAATCATTGGCTCATGAGCAATTCATGACACAAAACTTAAATGACATCTCTGATATTGCCATGAAAGAGAAAGACCATGCAACGTATAACTTACTGCAATGGTATGTGACCGAACAAGTAGAAGAAGAAGCCACTGTCAGTGAGATTATTGACCACATTAAACTTGTGGGAGATAATGGTTATGGTCTGTATACCATCGACAAAGAGTTAGCGACAAGAACATTTGTAGACCCAACTTCAAAAGCTTAAACACACAGAGTCTCAATGACTTTGTCTGTCGCTAAAATAATCTCACTTTTGCTATAATCGTTTTTTACAAGACAGGAGAAACGATGTCGAAATATGCACTTGGCTTACTGCCCCTTATCCTCTCACTTTTTTTATCCGGATGTTTCAACAACCAGAGTGAACAAAAACAGTTTTACGGTAACGTTGATTTAAGAACCGTCTCATTGGGTTTTCGTGTTTCAGGAAAAATCTCTGAACTTTTTTTTGATGAAGGAGAGAGCGTTAAAGCAAATGAACCGCTTGCCAAACTCGATGATGCACTCTATATACAAGCACTCAACCAGATTCAAGCGGAAGTTAAAATGCAAGAAGCCCAAGTTAGAAAACTGAAAAATGGATATCGAGTAGAAGATATTCAAAAAGCACAAGCAAACTTCGATAAAGCCGAAGTAGAACTTAAAAAAGCAAACAAAGATTTAAACAGATACAAACAACTTTTAAAAACCGCCTCCATTTCTAAACAGACATTTGATGACCATAAATTGGTTTTTGACAGCGCACAAGCACAATATGATTATGCCAAACACAATTTACAACTTCTAAAAAATGGTTATTTACAAGAGGATATCCTCTCTGCGCAAGCTCAATTAGAGGCTTTAAAAGCACAATTGCAAGAGGCCAAAATTCATCTGGAAGATACAACACTGATTGCACCAAGCAGCGGTACGGTATTAACACGTGCTTATGAAAAAGGTTCTATTGTAGCCCAAGGCACACCTGTGTTCGAAATGGCATTGAATGATGAGTATTGGATACGAAGTTATATTGATGAACCCTATTTAGGAAAGATTCAACCCAATATGCATGCAAAAGTCTACACAGATACACAACCCAATAAAACATACGAAGCGGTAGTGAGTTTTATCTCAGCACAAGCGGAGTTCACCCCTAAAAATGTTCAAACACAAGAACTTCGAACCCAATTGGTCTATCGTATACGTCTTATTTTACAAAACCCCGATGAATATATCCGTCAAGGGATGCCTGTAACCATTGAGTTTGAAGACCTCTAAAAGAGTGTTGAATGTCTTTGGTTACTGCACATAATCTGACAAAATCATTTGGTGATACACTGGCACTAAAAGAGATTGACCTTCATATTAAAAAAGGACAAATCACAGGTATTGTGGGACCCGATGGAGCAGGGAAAACCACACTCATACGAATGATGACAGGCTTACTTGACCCAAGCAGTGGTACCCTTACTGTATTGGAAGCATCTCTACCCAAAGAGGCTTTTAAAGTGCAAGCAAATATTGGCTATATGCCTCAAAAATTTGGTCTTTATGAAGATTTAACGGTTTTGGAAAACATGAAACTGTATGCCAACTTACAAGGCATCGATCCACTCAATCAAAAACAGAGAATAGAAGAGTTGCTTACGTTTATTAACCTTCAAGAGTTCACCTCTTTTTTAGCTAAAGATTTATCAGGCGGAATGAAACAAAAACTAGGACTGGCATGTGCCTTAATTAAAAAACCCAAACTCTTATTGCTGGATGAACCAGGAGTCGGGGTTGACCCCATTTCAAGAAGAGAGTTATGGGGAATTGTCAACAAACTCATTGAAGAGGATATTGGGGTTGTTTGGAGCACTGCTTATTTAGATGAAGCACAAGCATGCGACGAAGTTATCCTTTTAAATGAGGGCACTGTGCTTTTTCAAGGCAAACCTCAAAGACTGAGTGAAACCATGAATGGAAAGGTTTTTAAACTCATCGGCAATTTAAAAGATAAAAGAAAAACCCTTCGTTTGGCTTTAGAAAATGAGCACGTTAAAGATGGAGTGATTTTAGGCAACAGCATTAAACTGATTTGTGAACATAAAACCTTACTGCCTTCCCTTGAAAGAATCGATGCACCCCATTGCCATTATGAAAGTATGTCAGCCAATTTTGAAGATGGGTTTATGAATATACTCAACGGTAATTTCAATGGGCACTCATTGTTGGCTCAACAAATGGGCTCATTTGAACGAGTTTCAAACAGTCTCATTGAAGCCCATCACCTCACAAAAAGGTTTGGAGATTTTGTGGCAACCAATGATGTCAGCTTCAGTATCAATCAAGGAGAGATTTTTGGTTTTTTAGGCCCCAATGGCGCAGGAAAATCAACGACATTTAAAATGTTGTGTGGACTCATAAAACCAAGCCATGGTGAAGCAAAAGTTCTGAGTCTTAGTCTACAAACTTCCTCCTATAAAGCGCGCCAAAAAATTGGTTACATGTCTCAAAAGTTCTCTTTATATGGAGATCTTTCAGTCTATGAAAACTTAAAATTCTTTGCAGGGGTGTATGGGCTTAAAGGAGAGACAAAAAAGAGAAAAATAGAGCGTATGCTGGATATTTTTGAACTGCATAAATACAAAAAAACCGCTTCTAAAACACTGCCTTTGGGGTATAAACAAAGACTCTCTTTGGCATGTGCAGTGATGCACGATCCTGCTGTTTTATTTTTAGATGAGCCCACTTCAGGAATTGATCCACTCACACGACGGGAGTTTTGGAACCATATTTATGCGATGGTACAAAAAGGGATGACCATCATGGTGACAACGCACTTTATGGATGAAGCCGAATATTGTGACCGTATTGCGTTGATTTATAAAGGCAAAGCCATTGCGTTGGATACTCCTCATAATCTGATTCAACAAATTGGTGAGAATGCAACCATGGAAGAGGCCTTTATAGAGCTTATTAAAAGGGAACATGATGCTGTTTAGTCTGCAACGTTTACGAGCCCTTTTTATCAAAGAGAGTTTACAAATCATTCGTGATCCCAGTGCTTTGATCATTGCACTGATTTTGCCTTTGATGTTGCTTTTTTTAATGGGCTATGCCATTTCTTTGGATTCAAAAAACATCCCATTGGGCATCGTTATTGAAAAGAGTTCTGCTCATACAAGCAGTTTGGTCAATGCTTTTTCCAACAGTGAAAGTTTTGATGTTACAACCGCAACGGATCGTCGCTATTTTACAAAAGCCCTACAAGAAGGCAAACTGCATGCAATGATTATTGTTCCTTCAACCTTTGATGTCGATATCTTAAAAGGTCAACCGCGCATACAAATCATCACCGATGGAACAGAACCCAGTATTGCAGGGTATGCAATGAAATATGGTATCAATGTATGGCAAGAGTGGTTATATAAAGAGGGCATTGTATTTTCTCCAACATTGCTGGATATTCAAACACGTTATTGGTTTAATGCTCCATTGCTGAGCAGTTACTTTTTATTGCCCGGTTCCATTGCCATTATTTTAACACTTATTGGTACATTATTGACGGCTTTGGTTGTTGCAAGAGAGTGGGAAAGAGGAACCATGGAAGCCATCATGTCTACACCCATTAATATTTTAGAACTGCTTTTAGGTAAACTTCTGCCCTATTTTATCTTGGGTTTAATCTCATTATTGATTTGTATGTTCATTACACTGAGCTGGTTTGAGATACCTTTTCGAGGCTCTTTTTTCTTACTTGTTCTCTCTTCTTGCGTCTATTTAATCCCTTCATTGAGTCTTGGATTACTCATATCCACATTGGCAAAAAATCAATTTGTAGCAGCTCAAATGGCACTGATTATTGGGTTTTTACCCGCCATGATTCTTTCAGGTTTTATTTTTCAAATCAGCAGTATGCCACCTTGGTTACAGTTTATTACGCATTTTATTCCTGCGAAATATTTTATTACCATACTACAAACACTTTTTCTCTCAGGCAATATTCACGAGATTATTTGGCCCAATATGCTTTATATGCTTCTGTATGGTATCAGCATGTTTGCAATCATTTTTATGATTACACGAAAGAAGTTACAATAATGTTGACGCAACTACTCTCTCTCATACGCAAAGAGTTTTTAGCCATTTGGAGTGACAAACGCTCTCGTATCGTAATCATCATTCCCCCTTTAATTCAACTGGTTCTCTTCTCTTTTGCAGTTACACTGGAAGTTAAAAACATCCCCATTGGTGTGTTGGATTATGACAACTCAACAAAAAGTCAAGAACTCATACGCAGTTTGAAATACAGCCCGCGCTTCAGTGAAGTCTACTTTTTAAAAAGTAATGAAGATTTAAAACACAAACTGGATACTCAAACCATCCTTGTGGCCGTTGAAATTTCTCAAAACTTTTCGCTGCAAACACCCTCTTGGAAAAAAAGCATCGCACTCATAGCAGATGGAAGAAGATCCAACAGTGCACAAATTGCTGTGGGGTATATACAAATGCTTATTGCTCAAACTTTTTCAAAACAAGACAACAGTGTAGAAGTACGACATTGGTATAACCCCAACTTAGATAATTTTTGGTGGATTTTACCCAATTTAGTGGGGAGTTTGACAATGATCATTGCACTGATTTTAACCTCTTTGTCCGTTGCACGCGAACGTGAATTAGGAACCTTTGAACAAATCTCCGTGGCTCCTATAAGTCCAATGGTATTAATCATTGGAAAAACCATTCCACCTATGATGATCAGCATCATTGAAGCAGCATTTATTTTTATTGCAGCCATTACTTTTTTTGAGGTGCCCTTTATTGGTTCACTTCCCATCTTAATCGTAGGAATCATTGCGTTTGTTTTTTCAATTGTGGGATTTGGTCTGTTTATCTCCTCTTTGTCTTCAACGCAACAACAAGGTATTTTAGGTGCATTTATTCTTCTTGTGCCTTCTATATTGATGTCGGGATTTGCAACGCCTGTTGAAAATATGCCAGAGTGGTTGATTCCTTTTACTGACTTAATCGCACTTAAATATTTTCTGATTTTATTAAAAGGGGTCTTTTTGAAAGATATTTCATGGGCTGTGGCAATATGGGAAATTCTTCCCATGATTGCCTTGGGAGTTGTTACATTGAGTATTGCAACGTGGTTCTTTAAGAAAAAAGTAACCTAGTTACTCTTGAATAAGAAATTGTCCTAACGCTCTGTTTTTAACCAGTTTTGAACAATCAACCACCACGCCATGCATGGCAATAAAAGTACCCTTTTGTGTAGTGTGGCTTAAATACCCTAAAGCCAATGAAAAATTCATGGTTGCTTCGACTTCATCAATACTCATAGGTACCATTGCTCCTGTGAAAACAACGGTTTTTTCACACTTTTTTTCTTTGATCAGTGCCGAAGTTAAATCAACGGTATCCGTACCATGTATGACAATCACCTTCTCATTTGAGCAGTTTTGAATGGCTTCATATATTGTTAAACGATCTTCATTGGTCATGTCTAAACTGTCTTTTGAAACCACATCTATGATTTCAAACTCCACATTATGCGTCGATGCAAGAATTTTTTCAAGTGCCTTATGGTCTAAAGGCACTTCAAGTTGACCTTTTATGGGGTTATATCGTTTGTTAAAGGTACCGCCTGTGTTTATGATTGATACGTGCATCTCTATCCTTTAAAATTACTTACCATGTTTCTTGGGTGAAGCAGTTCATCAAGTTGTTCTTTGGTAAAGAGTTGTTGTTCTAAAATAATATCATAGACCCGTTTATTGGTTGCCAATGCCTCTTTTGCAATGGCCGAGCTCTTCTCATAACCTAAAATTGGATTTAAGCACGTTACTAAAGTGACTGAATTTAAGATATACTCCATACACACCTCTTCATTCGCCGTAATCCCTTTAACACACTTTTTAGCCAAAGTATAAAACGAACGCCGCATCATGTTGATGGAAGTAAAGAGTTTATATGCCACTAAAGGTTCAAAAACATTTAACTGCAACTGACCACTTTCACACGCAATCGAGATGGTGGCGTCTGCACCAATCACTTCAAAAGCGACTTGGTTGACAACTTCAGGTATAACAGGATTGACTTTTCCAGGCATGATTGAACTTCCTGGTTGTACTTTAGGAAGATTGATTTCATTTAATCCCGCTCTTGGTCCTGAACTAAGCAGTCTTAAGTCGTTGCATACTTTTGAAACTTTAATAGCAACACGTTTTAAAACACCTGAGATGTGTACAAAACTTCCTGTATCTTGGGTTGCTTCAATCAAATCCCCTGCACTTTGATAATCTACCCCCGTCACTTCTCGTAAGTGTTTAATCACTTTTCTTTGATATTCTGGTTTAGTATTAATCCCTGTTCCAATGGCCGTTGCACCTAAATTCACCTCTTTTAAAAGAGCTTGTGCCTCTCTGAGACGAAAGATATCTTCATCAATCATCACTGAAAATGTTTTGAACTCTTGTCCCAATGTCATAGGAACTGCATCTTGAAGTTGAGTTCGTCCCATTTTTAGTACATCTTTAAACTCTATGGCTTTTTCATCAAAAGCATCTCGTAAATATCGTAATGAATCTTTGAGTTTATAAATCAATTCATGCAGTGTCAACTTAATGGCTGTTGGGTAGACATCATTGGTTGACTGGCTCATATTGACGTGGTTATTGGGGTGTATGATATCATAAGCACTTCTTGGATATCCCAATATCTCTAAAGCTCGGTTGGTGATGACTTCATTGACATTCATATTCGTAGAAGTACCTGCCCCTCCTTGAATAGGATCAACAATAAATTGGTCATGAAACTTACCATCAATGATCTCATTACAAGCTTGTACAATCGCATCTTTTTGTTGATCGGTTAAATCCCCCAATTCATAATTGGTCAATGCGCATGCTTTTTTCACTTTAGCAAGAGATTTAATAAAATTAGGAAACAAAGATATACTGGTTCGTGTAATATCAAAATTCTCTTTAGCACGTAATGTTTGAATACCATAATAGGCATTCACTTCAATCTCTTTTTCACCTAAAAAATCTTTATCTATTCTATAATTTTCCATTATATTCACCTTAAAATATTATCTATGTATCATACTTAATTGAAGTATGTAAAAAGTGTGTTTTGTATTATAGCAAGGTATAACCTTCTTGCGGTACATTTTTAATGATATTCAGGGGTAATTTAGCTCTTAACTCTTTAATAAATGACTTTAAGGCATGATTGGTCATAAATTTGTCGCCCCATAATTCATCTTCAATGATTGCATACGTAACAATCTGATTTTTATGTTCATACAGAAGTTGTAAAAACTCTTTCTCTCTTTTACGCAACGGTATAGTATCATTTTTATACAACAATGATCGAGTAGCTAAATCCAAATAAAGCTCTTGTGCTAAAGAGAGTTTTTGAGTGACGTGTTTTTGCACATATTTTAAAAGTGCTTCAGTGAGTTTTTTATGATTGAGTGGTTTTAAAATATAGTGATTGATATTCAGATTAATCAGATCCATCAAATACTCTTCATTACAATAAGCGGTTAACATAATAATGGTCGTTTGCATATCATGCTTTCGTATTTGACGCACCAAATTGATGCCATTTGTTTTTTTCATTTGTATATCAGATAAAATGATTTTGGGTTTATACTCCTCATACAAATCAAATGCATCTTTTGCATTAGAAGCTTCATACACTTCATCAAAATAATACTTCAAAGTATTGACAATCACTTCTCTGATACCATCTTCATCTTCAACACATAAAATGGGAACTTTTCTGAGCTCTTCAAGTAGATTTTGATTCATCTTTTATCCTGCTAACACAATTTTAAATACAGCGCCTTCATGATCATTATAAACACTTAACTCTCCACCCATATTTCGCTCAATGATTAACTTGGAAATATAAAGTCCTAATCCTGTTCCTTTAGAAGTATCTTTGGTGCTAAAATAGGGATCAAACACCAACTCTAAAAATTCAGGTTGTATCCCGCCTGCATTGTCTTTAACACAAATAATACTGTTTAACCCCTTGGTACTGATACTTAACTCTATAAAAGGATGAGGTGTTTGTTTCTCAATCAAAATATCTTTGGCATTGGAAATAAGGTTTAAAATCACTTGTGAAAACTCTCGTGGATAACCAAACACATCTCGGTTTTGATGTACTTCCACTTTGAGTTCAATCTCATTTTCAATCAATGTGGCAGTGATTAACGAAATGGCACTTTCACACGCCTGTTTGAGATTAAAATACTCTTTTTTCTTATCAGGTTTATAGAAATTTCTAAAATCATCAATGGTATTGGACATAAACGCAATCATTTGATCTGATTTTTCAACGGAATTTAAAATGTGCTCTTTGTTCACTTTATTAAATCGTGTGGCGGTCTCTAACTCCATTAAAATACCTGATAACTCCGTTAAAGGCTGGCGCCATTGGTGTGCAATGATGGAGATCATCGAACCCATTCGTGCGTGTTTTGCTTGCATTAAAATTGCTTTATCTTTTTTCTTTCCTTCTTCGATACCTTGTTGTACTTTATACACCAAGTTTTTATTCAAGTTTTGCAGTTTTTCCTCTTTATTCTGTACTTGCTTGACATATTTTTTAACAATATCATTGATGATGCTCATCATTAAAATTGTAAATAAAAACATAAAGATGAGTGTCACGGTTGTCAGTGTCACCATAAAAGTTTGAAATGTTTCAATACTTTGGGCATGTATGGCACGTTTGTTTTTTTCAATTGGATCAAAGTTTGCATTGGGATGCGTTTGCATATAGAGTATTTTATACGATTTCAACTCTTCTTCAAAACTGGCATCTACTGTTTTTAAATAAAACGAAAAACTGAATAAGGCAATAAAGAATATGCTTAAGAAAGGGATGGTAATGACAAAAAATGGTATGCCCTCTTTATTAAACATATTAAAGCTCCAAAATAATAATCTAATATTAACTTAATGTGGCTTTGTACAGACAAAAATGTCTGTACTAGTTCTGTTTTCTGATGTCATTAATATTATCTACAATCTCTTTCCATATGGCTTTGTCAATTTTGAATTCGTTGTAGTCGTTATAACGCAACACTGGTTTGATTCCCTCTTTGATTTGTCGATCATACCCTTTTATTAAACGCAAAGCAGGTTTATATAAAAGTGCAATTGCAAACATATTAATCACAGCTAATAGTCCCATTGAAAGATCAGCAAATGAAAATATCGATGCCAAGTCTTGAAAAGACCCCCAAATAATCAGAGCAATCACAAAAATTCTAAAAATTGTAAAAAGAGATTTGTTCCCACTGTTGAAAAAGTTCAGTGAGTTTTCTGCTAAGTAGTAGTTGTATAAAATAGAAGAGAAACCAAACAAAAAGAGTGCCACAGTTACAAAATAACCCCCAAAAGGACCAATATGCTCAATGAGTGCATTTTGCGTTAACAATACTCCGTCCACACCAGATTGCCCAGGAACGTATACCCCTGATAAAAGGATGATAAATGCCGTGCATGAACACAAAATAATGGTATCAATAAACACAGAAAACGATTGAACGATACCTTGTTGAACAGGATGTGCCACATAAGCAACGGCAGCCACATTTGGAGCAGAACCCAATCCCGCTTCATTTGAGAACATCCCTCTTTTTGCTCCTTGCAACATCACCGCACCAATTCCACCGCTGATAGCAGACGTGGGAGAGAATGCTTCTTGAACAATCAAAGCAATCAGATGTGGGATTTGAGCATAGTTCAATGCAATCACAACAATTGCAATGAGCAAATAACCTACGGCCATAATAGGCACAATTACCTCTGAAAATCGTGTAATTCTTTTAATACCCCCAAATACTGCAAATGCAAAAATCAAGGTAATAGCAATACTAGTTATCCAAGTAGGAATGTTAAAAGAGGATTCAAATGAAGTGGTGATAATAAAAGATTGTGTGGCATTAAAGGCAAAACCAAATGTAAACATCAATAACACAGAGATAATCACACCCAACCATCTTTGTCCCAACGCTTTGGTAACATAATAAGCTGGACCTCCACGATACACACCTGTCTCTAATGCATCTTTTTCTTTATATAATTGAGCCAAGGAACACTCAAAAAAACTTGTACTCATACCAATTAAACCAATGATCCACATCCAAAAAACAGCACCGGGACCACCCAAAGTGATTGCCACTGCAACACCTGCAATATTTCCACCACCAACACGTCCAGCAACGCTCAGCATGAGTGCTTGGAAAGAACTGATATGCCCATCTTTATCGTGCACCGTATCTCTTAAAATATGAAACATTTTAAAAAAATATCGAAACTGCACAAACCGCGAACTGATCGTAAAGAAAATACCCAATGCAGGTAACATATAAATTAAGATATTACCCCAAATCAAGTTATTCAAAAAATCATTAATTTCACCTAACATGAAAGACTCCTTTTTCATTTGAAAAATTGTAACATGCTTAAGAGGGTTAAAAGTGTCTTACAATTTTTACGGCACAATCTCTCTTTTTTTGAGTGTTGTTTCATACCCTTGTACTGGGTTTCTTGGAATCAAAAATGAAAGTGTTAAAGAGCACAACGCTATTAAAGCGCCAATAATAAAGACCAAAGAGTTTGAATACAACCAAATAAGCCCTAATACAAAGGGTAAAAAAACAGCTGCTATATGGTTGATGGTAAAACTCACGGCACTGGCAGTGGAGATATCTTTTGGATTGGCAATTTTTTGAAAATAAGTTTTCAGTGCCAAACTCATTGAAAAGAGCAAATGGTCTAAAATATAAAGTCCAAAAGCAATATAGATGTTGTCCACAAAAGCGTATGCTGTAAAAACAATGACCAAGCCAAGATACTCTAAGCGAAGTGTCAAATACTCTCCGAACTTATGAATAAATTTTCCAATTTTCGGCGCAAAATAGATATTTAAAACAGCATTCACAAATAAAAGCAAAACCATATTTTCAATATCAACACCAAATTTTTCAACCAATAAAAACCCAGCAAATACCACAAAGATTTGTCGTCTTGCACCTGCAAATAAAGTCAAAACATAAAAAAGCCAATACTCTTTTCGTAAACTCAACTTCTTTTCTTGGACAACGTCATCTTTAAAATGCTCAAAAAATATCCAACACACAATACCAATCACCACGGTGATACCACCAAAAAACAAATAGACATTTTTATAGGGTACATCCCAATATTTCATCATCGCAAAAATTAAGACAAACACCAATAATCCTGTAAAAGATTTGACTGCTGTGATGCGCCCTAAAATAATCGGTGCTCTGTTTTTAGGCAACCATTGAAGTGAGAGTGATTGATTAAGTGTCTCTAAATAGTGAAAACCTATGGACATAATGACTGTTGTGATATATAAACCAATAGCATTGGGGAAATAACCTGTTAAAAGCGTTCCAAGTCCCAATAAAATCATGGAGAGATATGCCAAACGTTGCTGGGCAATCAAATAAAGAACCAATACCACGGTAAAGGCTAAAAAGCCAGGAACTTCACGCAAACTTTGTAAAATCCCTATTTGACTACCATTAAATGAGGCCACTTCAACCACAAAGTTATTTAAAAGACTCATCCATGCTGAAAAAGAGAACAGCATCGCAATGGACATCACATAAAGCAATGCCTCTTTGGATTTAAAAAAATCTCTCATAAAAACAGAGAAACCATCAGCTTAATTGCCAATGCAGAAAGAAGCACTTTAAGTACCATTATAAACCTTTTACCATCAATTTTATCTCGCAATTTTGTTCCTACAAAACTTCCTGCTATGGCACCTGCGATCATGAAAGATAATACACCAACATAATCCCAAAAAACAAAACCAAAAAAGACAAACACAATTACTTTAAAAATATGTGTGATACTCATAAGTGCTGCACCTGTTGCCACGACTTTATGTTTATCCCCATAATCTTTTAGCAAAAGTGTCATCGTCAGAGGTCCCGTTGCACCTACAACCATAGAAAGACCTGTTTGAAAAAAGCCAGCAATGTAATAGTTTTCATATCGTTTAATTTTTTCATTGAATTTTGTACTCCACAATGAGAGTAAAATATACACCCCAATAAACAGAGGCACATACTCCAATGAAATATAAAACAAAATAGAAGAAAAAAGAGCAATACCCAAAAGTGACCCCACTAAAAACTTAGGGATAACTTCATACTCTACATCCTTATATCCAAAAACAGCTCGTGAAAAGTTGCTTGACATTTGAGTCAAACCATGCACAGGAATCAACGCATTCAAAGGTAAAAAAGAAGGAAGGATTGCAATAAGCATCATACCTCCACCAATACCGACAACTCCCGCAACAATGGAGGTTAAAAAAGTAATAATACCCAGTGTTATTTCTAAAATCATTTTGGAATTATACTCTAAATAAAAACTAAAACAAGTTAAATGGAATAACTAATGATTTTTTTGTACATTGCTTTGATGTAAAAAAGATATAATTACAAAAAGTTCTTAGGAGGTTTATCATGCAAAAGACACTATACTATATTCATGATCCAATGTGCTCTTGGTGTTACGCTTTTAAGCCTGTATTTGAAGAGCTCAAAAAAAACTTAAAAGATAACACCCAAATTGTTTATGTCTGTGGCGGATTGGCTCAACACACAGATGAAGTGATGCCCAAAGATCAACAAGAGAAAATCAAAGCCATCTGGCAACAAATAGAACAAGAAATAGGCACAAAATTCAACTACGATTTTTGGAGTAAAAACACACCCCAAAGAGCCACCTATTTAGCGTGCCAAGCTCTGATTCTTGCACGTGAAATGGGCAAAGAGGAAGAGATGCTTCAAGCCATACAACGCGGTTACTATCAAAAAGCACTCAATCCTTCACAAAAAGAGGTTTTAGTCAAATTAGCAGATGAAATTGGCTTGGATAAAAAAGTGTTTGAAAAACGGCTTCACACTCCACAAACACAAGCCCTTTTAGATGAAGATTTGAACTTACGACGAAAACTCAATGTGCGTGTATTTCCCACACTTCTTTTACAATATAAAAAAGAGTGTTATCCTATAAATATCGATTTTAAAGAGAGTTCTAAAATGCTCGCTCAAATTCAAAATTTAAGTGAAAACACCTACTTTTAAAACCCTCGAAGCCATGAAGGAGTGAGCAGTGATTCATCCTTGATGGCATACTTCACTTCATCTATCAATCGGTTCGTATTTTTCGGCAAAGTTCCAGCAAGTGCAAAAGCATTGCTTGCATGGTTTGAACGAAAAATGATTTTATTTGTAGGTTGTAAGGCTTCTAAAAAGTGTAACTGCTCTTCAAGCATCTCTTTGTCATCCAACCAAGTAAACCCTTGTTCAAACTTTTTATAAAACTGTGCCTCTTTAGTTTGTTGCAATCCCAATTGTAAGGTTGAGAGATAGTTCAATGTGGTTTCATTGACCAATCGAGCAGTTTGTGCCACGTGTTCTTTTGAATACTCCCTTCCACCCACACCCAAAATAACCGTTGCTGAGATTTTAAAACCTGCTTGACTTGCTTTGTTTAATCCCTCTTTCATCTTTGAAAAAGTTGTTCCTTTTTGAATCTTTTTAAGCAAGACATCACTGCCTGTTTCAATTCCAAAATAGATGAGTTTTAATCCAGCTTCATACAATGTTGAAAGCTCTTCTAATGATTTTTGTTCTAAGTTAATAGGAGAAGCATATGAAGTGACGCGTCGTAAATTGGGAAAAGATGCATAGAGCTTTTTAAGTATTTGTAAAAGCGTAGAAGTATCTACAGCTAAGGCATCTCCATCGGCTAAAAATATCTTGTGTGCTTGTGAGTAATACTTATTTAGTGTTTCAATATCTTCAAACACCTCATCCAGACTCTTTTGTTTATACTGTTTGGTTTCATACATCGAACAAAAACTGCAGGCGTTGTAACTGCAACCATGTGTGATTTGAATTATGACATTGTTTGCTTCTGAAGGTGGTCTAAAAAGAGGCTCACTGTAATGAATCATTAACTTTTCCTTGATATAATCCTATATGAAATATTAACCTTATTATAATAACAAAATACTATAATACAAGCAGACATTAAAAGGACATTTTTTACTACATGAATAACATTGATTACTTTTTTAGCAAACTCATTCGATTTAGCCTACTCTTTTTTGTTCTCTATCTTATCTTTACGAACTTTGGAACATTTTTAATTATTGTTTCTGTTTTAATCATTTTAGGATATTTCTTTATCTATAAAAAAATCAAACAACTCAAAGAGCAATCACGGCAAAGCGGTTTTCACTTTCACTTTGATGGTTCAAACTTTCAACAAGGCGCACAAGGTTTCCGTTTTGAAGATTTTCAACACTTCCAGCAAGGCAACTTCCAAGCCCCACCACAATTTGGTGAAGTTCAAAAAGCAAAAGAGTTCTTTGGCTTTACGCACAGTCCTACTAAAGAGGAAGTGAAAAAAAGGTACAAAGAGTTAGCACGTAAATACCACCCTGATATCAATAACCATGATGATACACTCATGAAAGAGCTTAACCACTATCGAGATGTATTGATGCAAGTAGCACAATAAAAGGTACCTTCATGTTTCTGCAAAGATTAAATCTCTTTTTTTTCTTTGTGGTAATACTTTCGATACTTCTTCTAGGGTATCACTGGTATCAAGACTATCACTTTGATAATCACCCATTAAGTACAACTCTCTTACAAAAAATTGAAAATAAAAAATTACAAACTCGCCAACTGATGAAAAAAAACCTTGGTTTTGATTTAAATGTGCCTTTGATTGTGAGTGATGCCATGCCTGCTCATCTTTATGGTGCAACAGCCTATACCAAACATCATCGTATTGTTATTTATTTAAATAAAAAACGTTTTAAAGAGAGCAGTGAGTATATGATAAACCATGTCATACCTCATGAATATGCACATGCAGTGATGTTTTATAAGGGCAATTTTACCAATAAAAAGAAAGGTCATGGGAAAGAGTGGCAACAAATCTGCAAGCAACTCAATGGCATTAAGTGTGAACAATATGTCAATGAACACGACATTTTATTGGGGAAAACATCATTTTAAACGAAAAAAGGGAAGAAGCAAATGAGCTCTTCCCTTTTTAAATCATAAATAAACTTTTATCTATGCTATAACTGTGTAGTTAACTTTTTCTTTATGATTTATCTGTGGTAACAATATTAAGAATGTTTGATTCCTCTCATTCACACCTCCTATTGTTTGGTTACTCCTATTATAACATCTTTTTAAATTAACTCTTGCTGAAATTTTAAAATTTTTTTCACAAAACAATCTCTTTAAAAGCTTCCAAAAATGGGCAGAGTTTCATCTTGTTTTAGATAAAATACTTTTCATGAATCTAGAAGAAAAACTCAAAGAACTTCCCAATCAATCAGGTGTATATCAATACTTTGATGAAGAGGGACACCTGCTTTATGTTGGTAAAGCAAAGGTGCTTAAAAATCGTGTAAAATCATACTTTAAATTCACCCCTTATTTACAACCTGCTGAAAAACTTGGACCTCGTATTTATAAGATGATCAGTGAAGTTAAAAACGTGGATTGGATTGTGGTACCCAATGAACACGATGCACTGATTTTAGAGAATTCATTGATTAAACAACTCAAACCCAAATACAATATTTTATTGAGAGATGATAAAACCTACCCTTATATCTATATTGATATGAGTGAAGATTTCCCACGACTGGAAATCACACGAAAGGTTTTAAAAGGCAGCAGTATCAAATACTTTGGTCCTTATTCTACTGGAGCACGAGACATATTGGACTCCATTTATGAGATTGTACCATTGGTCCAAAAAAAGGCCTGTATAAAAGGGAAAGAGGCCTGCTTGTTTTACCAAATCAAAAAGTGCCATGCACCGTGTGAAGGCAAAATATCTTCACAAGAATACAAACGTATTGTCAATGAAGCTTTAGAGTATATCTATAATAAAAGTAAACTCATTTTCAAACTCAAAGATCGTATGGAAGAGTATTCCATGGATTTTCGTTTTGAAGATGCCATGATATTACGTGACCGTATCAAAACCATTGAAAAATCTCAAGTCAAAACCGGTATGGATTTAGCCAGTAATGAAAACCTTGATGTCTTTGCTATTAAACAAGGGCTTAAACGTGCCGTGATTGTGCGTATGTTTATCCGAGATGGGAAACTGGCATCTTCAAATCATGATTACATTAAACTTGACTTTGTCGATGAACAAAGTATAGTGGACTTGGATGAGATGTATGAAAGAGCCATCATCAACTACTACAACCATGAAATTCCAGTACTGCCTAAAGAGGTACTCATTGCGAATGAAACAGAAAACCAAGAGGAGTTACAAAGTTTCTTACAACAAAAATTCAATAAAAAGATTCCTCTGAATTTTCCAAAAGCGGGTAAAAAATGTGAACTTATAAAAATAGCACTGAATAACTGTGAAGAATTGCTTCGATTGGATGCAACGAAAAACCATACCACGGTGTATGAAGAACTGCAAAAGCTCTTCTGTTTGCAAAGAGTGCCTGAACGTATTGAGAGTTTTGATAACTCACACATGATGGGTCAAGCAACCGTTGGAGCAATGGTCGTTTGGCATGAGAAATTCATGAAAGTAGATTTCAGACACTACAACTTAGAAACCAATGATGAGTATGCACAAATGAGAGAGATGCTCATTCGCCGAGTAGAGAGTTTTGAAAAAAATCCAGCACCTGATCTTTGGATTATTGATGGAGGTTCAACTCTGCTTAAACTGGCCTATGACATCATAGAGTCTGTGGGAGTAAACATTGACATCATTGCCATAGCAAAAGAGAAAGTTGATGCAAAGGCGCACCGAGCTAAAGGAAAAGCAAAAGACATCTTACATTATAAACAAGACGGTATCTTTAAAGAACTTAAACTACAACCCAGTGACGCACGACTTCAATTTGTACAACGTCAAAGAGATGAAGCGCACCGCTTTGTCATTAACTTTCATAAAAAGCAAAAACGAAAAGAGGACAAACAAATATCCTTGTTGCAACTGCATGGTATTGGTGAAGCCAAAGTTAAAAAACTGCTTTTATACTTTGGAACTTTTAAAGAGATTAAAAACGCAACTTTTGAAAACCTCAAAGAGGTTTTAAACGAAAAAGATGCTACTCTTATACATAAACATTTTAATAATTTGGATTAAGCTTTGGCACGAATTTTACTGAATAAATCACATCTTTTTCACAATCTTCAACTCATTGAGTCAAAAATCAAAGACAAAAACAAGATTGCAGTGGTACTAAAAGACAACGCATATGGACACGGAATTGTAGAAATTGGTACCCTTTGTAAAGAGTATGGGGTACGAAACGCGGTGGTACATAGTGTTGCAGAAGCAGAGAAGATTGTGACATTATTCGACAATATCTTAATCTTAGCTGATAAACAACCCCCAAGTTATTCACATACTTTTCACATGACCATAAATTGTATAAATGACATTGAGTTGATGCAAAAAAATACTAAAGTCCAGCTTAAAGTAGATACAGGAATGCATAGAAATGGAGTTGCCATTGAAGAGCTAGAAGAGGCTATTTTAGGGATTTATAACAAAGGACTCATTTTATCAGGGGTCTTCACACACCACAAAAGTGCCGATGAATTGAGCTCTGTTTTCTTTTGGCAAAAAAATAATTTTAAAAAGGTAAAAAAAGAAGTTATTAAAATATGTGAAAAACTTTTTTTACCCATTCCTATTTTTCATAGCTCAAATTCTTCAGCGACATTTCGTGATAATTCTTTTGATGATGATTGGGTTCGTGTTGGAATTGCACTGTATGGATATCTTGATACCAACCCAATTTTTGGAATTCCAAAACTTAAACCAGTCTTATCTTTATATGTTAATAAATTATCATCAAGAAAGTTATTAAAAAATCAATGCATTGGTTATGGTGGAACCTATACTGCACAAGAGGATATGGACGTATCAACTTATGATACTGGGTATGGACATGGATTTTTACGCCTGAATGAACGTAAAAAATTTTTTACGCCTGAAGGCTATGAAGTGTTAGGTCGTGTTTCAATGGACAACCTCTCATTAAATACCACAAAAGATGAAATCTGTCTTTTTAATAATGCTTGGCCATTGGCCAAAGCACATGATACGATTACCTATGAAATCATAACCTCACTTAAACCGGATATACCAAGGGAGATTACATCATGAACAAAATGCTTGGACTTCTTTTATATGCAGGAATTGCATGGGCAAACAGTCCACTGACCATTGATGATTTAGCCCAAGCAGACACGGGAGTCTTCTTTGAAGAGGGAAAAAAATACTACAAAGAAAAAAACTATACCAAAGCATTTGAATACTTTGAGAAATCTGCTGCACTGGGAAATTACAAAGCTCAATATAACCTAGGGGTCTTATACGCCAATCCAAAATTTTATCTGTACAACCAACAAAAAGCTTTTGAACAATTCGAAAAATTAGCGCAAAAAGGACATGCCGCATCTCAAAATCGTTTAGGCATGTACTACACACTGGGGGGCGTTGTTGAAAAGGACTATTTAGAAGCCATCAAATGGTATGAAAAATCTTCAAAACAAGGATATATTACAGCCCAATGTAATTTAGCCTATATGTACGCAGCTGGAAAAGGAGTGTTTGTGAACTTTGGACGAGCTCATGCATTTGCAAAAGAAGGCGTTCAAAGTAAGCACCCACTTTGTTTAAAAGTTTGGAGAGATTATAACTTGCCAAACTATCCAGAAGATAAAGGGTTTAAATTTGGCTCAACGTATGTCAAACCATAAGTTAAACATCTCCTAAGACATACTCTATTTTCTCATTCTCTAAAAATAATACAAAAGTATCGAACACTTCACTGCACACATTTTCTTCAAAAGCAGCAATGGAAAGCACCACTTCCCTTTTTTCACCTTTAATACGTGGAAGCGATGAAAGTTCCACGTTGGAAGGTACTTTTTTCATCAAAGGAATAAGCGTATTCTCTCCTGTGTATGCCGTCAATGTTTTTCTAAACACCTTTGTATCATTTTTTAAATAGTGTCTGTCCAATGCTTGTAAAACCATCGCTTGTGACATTGAAGGAAATCCAGGTGTAAAGAAAAATCGATCTTCTAAATAAAATCCCGGAACATTGTTAACCACATTGTCTAAAAGTTTTGCTCCAACAGGCAGATGAGACATCTCAATTCTGTAGGGATACGCTTCATCTCCAAATTGATTAATAATAAGCTCTTTGGCTGTTTCATGATAAAACATCTCACTATTGGTAAAGGCTTTGGCTGCAACTTCTCTGGTATAATCATCTGGCGTAGCACCAATGCCACCAAAACAAAACATCACTGCCTTTTCATCTTGTTGTATCAGATTAAAAATGTCCAGCATGAATTGTGGATCATCTTTAATAACAAAGTTTGCTTTTTGAATAAATCCTCGCTTGAGCAGCTCTTGGTTTAAAAAAGTAAAATGAGCATCTTTGCGACGCCCATTAAGTAGCTCTGTGCCAATAATCACAGAGTAGAAGTTGGGATTAGTTAAAGAACTCATAGTTAAATTCGTGATTGAATAAAGGCATCCATCTCTTCAACAATCTCTTCAATGGTGCGCTCACCATTGATTTTCTTTAACACATCTTTTGCTTTATAGAATATTTGAATCTCTTCTAAGGGTTCCGTGTAGACTTTCATTCGATTGTTAAACACTTCCACATTATCATCAGCTCCTCTTGCTCGTCCTAAAACTCTTTCACAAGCAACCTCTTGGGATACTTCTACTTCAATAACATTGACCAACTCTACTTCATCTTCATCAACCAAGTATCGATCTAACTCCATCATTTGCTCTACACTTCTTGGATAACCATCAATAACAACCACATCCGTTGGTGCATTTTTAATGGCCATTACAATGGTTTCAATGATAATCTCAATTGGGACAAGGTTTCCTTTGCTGACAAATGAATCAATGAGTTCTCCTCTTTCACTTCCACTTGCAACTTCCGCTCTTAACATATCCCCTGTAGAGTAGTGAGTGATGTCTTCATGTTGTGCTGCAATAAGCTCTGCATCGGTTGTTTTCCCGCTTCCTGGTGCGCCAATAATTAAAAATAGTTTTTTCATGTATACCCTTTTAAAGTTGTTATTGTAGCAAAAATCGATTAAATTCTTTATGTGATGTTAAATGCTTTTTAACTACAATACAAAAAATCAAACACAATTCACTGTTCTCTTAAAGGTCTTTAAAAATGATTTTTGACTGCCTTATAAGGGAACCATTTAAAAGGAAAATGACTATGAACTTAATGCTATTTGGTGCACCAGGAGCGGGTAAAGGAACTCAAGCAAAATTTTTAATTGAGAAATACAACATTCCACAAATTTCAACAGGTGATATTTTAAGAGAAGCGATTGCTAACAACACTGAGATGGGATTAGAAGCAAAGAAATTTATGGATGAAGGTAAATTGGTTCCAGATTCAACTATTATTGGTATCATTAAAGACAGATTGGCTGAGTCTGACTGTAAAGAGGGCTTCATCCTTGATGGTTTCCCAAGAACATTAGCACAAGCCCAAGCACTTAAAGAGCTTATGGCAACCATGCAAATCTCACTTGACAGAGTAATCTCTTTAAATGTTCCAGATGAATTAATCGTAGGAAGAATCACTGGAAGAAGAGTATGTTCAAAATGTGGTGCCTCTTTCCATGTAGAGTTTAACCCTTCAAAAGAAGAGAACGTATGTGATTACTGTGGAAGTGAACTCATTATTCGAAAAGATGATAATGCCCAGACTGTAAAAAGCAGACTTGAAGCATACCATGCACAAACGGCACCTTTAATTGACTTTTATACAAACATGGGTGTATTCACTGAACTTGATGGAACAAAAGATGTTTCAGATGTTACAAAAGATATGATTGCGGCTTTAGCATAATCTTTTAACTCACAAATAAAAAAGGGGGCGACTGTTTTGCAGTTGCCCCTTTTTTTATGCTTTTATCCTTGCATTCCACTGCCACCAGAAGGTCGTTTGTTTCGTTGAATAAACTGCTTATCAATGACAATGTCTTTTTGTTTCTCTTTGCGTTTAATATCTTTTTCCACGTAGATTTTCTTACGCGTTACGGGGTCAAGTTCCGTATAGTACATCACACTTGAATACGTTGAAGGAGTGGGAGTAAAGACTTGTGCTTGTTCGGGGTTCATCTTTAACTCATTGCGTGTGAAGTTCTTAAGTTCATGCATGTCTTTCTCTTCACATCCTGGGTGCGCTGCAATTAAATAATACGTTAAGTATTGATTCTTTCCCGCCTCTTTATTTAAACGGTCATACAATCGCTTAAAATCAATCAATGATTGCTTTCCTGGTTTTCCCATGAGTTTTAAAACCCTATCAGAGGTGTGTTCAGGTGCCACTTTCATCTGACCAGAGATGTGGTGATTAACCAACTCTTTTAAGTACTCATAGCCATGTTTTTTATCTTCAGTGATAACATCGTATCTGATCCCTGAAGCCACAAACGCTTTTTTAACTCCAGGAACTTGTCTAATATTTTTAAGAAGATTCAGATGTCGAGAGTGATCCACTTTCATCGCTTTGCATAACCCTTCGTAATCCACACATCGTATCTCATCACAAGTACCCTTTTTAAGTTTTTTTGTACACTCATAGCCATACATGTTCGCTGTTGGTCCACCTACATCTGAGATGATGCCTTTAAAATCTTTGTATTGTGTAAACTCTTTGGCCTCTTTTAAAATAGAGTCTTCACTTCGTGTTCGTATGGTTCGTCCTTGATGTACACCAATGGCACAGAAGTTACACTCACCCCAACATCCATGATGCGTCTGAATAGAGAACTTAATCGTCTCTAAACATTTCACTTTCCCTTCAGATCGATGATACGGGTGCAACTCTCTTTCATAAGGTAAAGATGCCACGTTATCCATCTCTTGTTCATCTAAGTAATCACACGGTGGATTTTGAATTAAAAACCGTGTGTCTACTGGTTGGCATAAGCCTTTTGCAGAGATGGGATCATTGTTATCATAAAAAGCATCAAAAAGGTCAATATACTTCTCTTTGTTATCCACACACTCTTGATGTGACGGCAGTTGAAGGTAGTCACTCTTTGGCTCTTTAGATATATAACACACTCCTCGTACATCTTGAGGATTTTGCCCATCGCGAAGTGCCGCACTGAACTCTTTAATCGCCATTTCACCCATACCATAAATCAAATAATCAGCTTTGGCATCAAAGAGTACCGGTTTTCTCAGTTTATTGGTCCAATAATCATAGTGGCTTACACGTCTTAAACTCGCTTCAATCCCACCTAAGACAATGGGTACGGTGTTTTTAAAATGTCGTCGGATTAAATTGGTGTATACTAACGTTGCTCTGTCAGGTCGTTTGTTGTTTTTCCCACCGGGAGTATAGTCATCTGAGTTTCTAAATTTTTTAGTAGCAGTATAGTTTGAAACCATCGAGTCAATGCTTCCACCACTGACCCCCCAATAGAGTTTTGGTTCACCCAAACGCATGATGTCATCACTCTCAATATCAGGTTGTCCAATGATTCCTACTTTATACCCTTGTGCTTCAAGCATACGCCCTACTACGGCCACGCCAATAAAAGGTGAGTCAATATATGCATCAGCACTGACTAAAATAATATCAAGTTGGTCTATATTTAATTTTTTAAGTTCTTCTTTGGTTGTGGGTAAAAACATTCTATTCTTTTTATTTTTTGGCAATTATAACCAAAAGAGTATATAAAAGTGATTTATACTAAAATATTGAACAAAAACTTTAAGTATAGGGAAAGTCAATGTCAAAAAACGTATTAATCACAGGGTGCAGTTCAGGATTGGGGTTGGCTTTAACACACTACTATTTAGAAGCAGGTTACCATGTTTTTGGTATCAGTCGAACACAACCCAGTATCACACATGAAAACTTTACTTTCAAAGCGTGTGACCTAATCCAAACACAACTTATAAAAAACAATCTCAAAGAGTTTATACAAAACATTCAAGCACTTGATTTGGTCTATTTAAATGCAGGCATGTTGGGTGAAATCAAATCATCATTTGAACTCACTATTGAAGAGCTACAAGAGGTGTATAACCTCAATGTCTA